>JAZKYW010000142.1:0-16158 GCA_045612325.1 Candidatus Limiplasma sp.
GCCAGCTTGGGGGTGGAGGTGATGTAGCCGTAGGTGGGGGATTCGGGGTTCAGGTCCAGCGGGCCAAAGCTGCCAACGCCCAGCGCGTCGATCTCATGCTTGCGGAAGAACTCGATCATCTTGGGCATGGTCACGTCAGGGGTGAGGGTGGGCAGGGTGAGGCGTTCCAGCTCCGTGCCGTTCTCCTCATAGACAGCCAGCACCATTTTGGTGCCGCCCGCTTCCAGTGCGCCGATCTTTCTCATAGTCGTGTTTCCTCGCTTTCTGTATGCTTATCTTTCAGTCAACATCCAGTCTGATCTGGTCTGCTACCCAGATATGGCCATCCGTACGCAGACGCACCATACCGTAGCAGGTGTACACGGGCGTGAGCCCGCGCCATCTGGCATCCTTGTCCGCATCCTTCACGCGGGAGCGGCTGTTGGTGATGACGGTCATCTCGCCGCCGATTTGCTTCAGGAACCGCCATCCCGCAGGATTGACCGCATGATGCGGATATTTAAAGATATCCGCAGGCAGCTTTTCGGGCGTCTGTTCCAAAAGCTCGTTCTGGCGGTCCGTGCCCACGTCTGCGGTAAGCAGCAGCGAGCGCTCGCCGTACTCCACGCGCAGCATGGCGGAACGGCAGTTTTCGTTAAACCAGAACGTATCACTCTGGATCACTTCGATCCGCACATCCCCAAAGGGCAGCAGATCGCCGTTTTGCGCATGCGATACGGGCACATTCTGTTCCCGCATGGCACGCAGCGCATTGATCATGGCATTGTTGGTATCCTCAGGAAAGGTGATCACAAGCTCGCCGAGCGTTGCCGCATCTTTGAGCACTTCAAACCCGCCGATGTGATCATCGTGCGGATGCGTATTGAAGCCTGTATCCACATGGGTGATCCCCATAAAGGCCAGCGCGGCTGCCACGCGCTCATGCTGACCGGGCGTTGCGGCATCCACCAGCAGCACCCTGTCCCCCAGGCGCAAAATGCATGCGTCCGCACCCTGCACAGGAGGAAAAACGATCTCCAGTATTTCTGCCCCTTCTTGAAACGACCATGACGCATCAGGATGGCTGATCAAGTCAACCACCACGCCGCCCGTTTCCGCAAAAGCGGATACGGAAAAAAGGCACAGCAGAACAAAAATTGCGAACATTCGTCTGCGCATGCGTATTCTCCCATTTGACGGATTTTTGTACCAGAATCAGCATAACTGTGAAAGCGCAAAAAATCAAGTGTTTTTGCTGTCATCGCATAAATTTTGCCCACATATGCTATATGCGTAAACACCGTATCAAGAGAGGTGGATGCCATGCGTCACTTTCCCACGCTGGGCGCGCTGCTGGCCACTGCGGCGCTGCTGTGCGCCATGCCGTGGCTGGCAAGGCTGCCTGCGGATGTTTCGCGGGTGGATGATACCCTGCTCCCCGCCAGACTGCGCACGCTCACGGTTTGGCTGATGAACGGGGATGTGGGCGACCGCAGGCTTCTTGGCGAATTGTGCGCCGATTTTGAAAAGCAGCAAAAGGGCGTGCGGGTGTTTGTGCGCATGGTAACGGCGGATGAATTGGACGGCGAGACCGCCGTGCTGCCCGATATCGTGCTGTTTGAAACGGGCGATATCCTCACCCCCGAACGGTATTTTCTGCCGCTGGATGCGCAGGCAGGGCAATCATCAGGCATGCATGCGGGCGTGCAGTACGCCCGCCCCCTGTGGCTTGCGCCGAATGTG
Organism: Candidatus Limiplasma sp.; assembly: GCA_045612325.1. Taxonomy (GTDB): domain Bacteria; phylum Bacillota; class Clostridia; order Christensenellales; family Aristaeellaceae; genus Limiplasma. The sequence goes on from JAZKYW010000142.1 coordinate 1,723, forward strand.
CTTACGGTGCCGGCTTCGTGGGTCGCAGGCGATACGGTTTCCGCACCCAAAACGGATTCCCTGCTTGCAGCCGCCACCGCACCGCCGACCGGGAAGCCGTCTGTTTTTACCGCCGCTGATTTGCCATGGGCGCAAATCGCACAGGCGGGCAAGGTGGAAATGCCATCGGGCGTTGGTCTGCAGCAGCTGATGTACGATTGCCCTGCATCCTTCCGGGGCCGCCTTGCCGCTGCCGCACTGGGGCGTTTGGCGTCCGACCCCACCCCTGTGCCCACAGGCGGGGCATGGAGCACATCCCAGCCAAAAGCGCTTGGCGCATCCCCCACGCCCATGCCGCCGCTTGAAGGCACGGCAAGGGTGGAAACGCTCGCTGCCTGTCTTAAGCGCATCAGCAGCGGCGAAGCTGTCTGCGCGTGTGTGCTTTCCATGGCGGTCAGCAGCCGTGTGCGCTATGCCGCCCTGTGCCGTGACAACGCCGATGCGCGGGCGTTTCTTGCCTGTTTGCAAAGCGTCGGGCAGCAGGCCGTCAGTCATTCGCTCATCCCCATCGACAGCGAGTGCGGCTCTGCGGATGCGCTCATCAGCGCCCTTCTTTCCTCTTACAGGCGCAGCATGCTGCCCAATGCCTTTGCCCATACCGCGCAGGAGCTGAACGAGCTTTGCAGGGACGGCTTCATCAACGTACGCGAGCCGTCCGAAACGCTCATGCGCCTGAGATAGGCGCATGCATAAATCCGCCGCGGTTTTCCATACTAAGCCATGTATTCATTTTCCGTCGGAGGCGATCATTCATGACTCAACTCAACAGCTCAAACAGCGCGCCCCATTCCCGCAGCGGCTGGCAGCAGGCGGAAGTCGAGCTGCTGTTTTCATCCGTCAGCGAGGCGGCAGCCAGCGGCAAGCCCCTGCGCGATGTTTTTGACGATGTGGGCGCGCAGCTTTCGCGCAAGCCCAATTCCATCCGCAATTTCTACTATGCCCGCGTGCGCGAGATTCCCGGCCTTGCCGCCAAGCAAACGCCTTTCCGCGCCTTCACCGATGACGAGGTGCGCACCCTTCTTCGCCATGTGCTCATGGGGCGCGGCAAGGGGCAGAGCGTCCGCGCCTGCGTAAGCGACCTTGCGGACGGCGACCGCGCGGGCATGCTCAGGTATCAGAACAAATACCGTTCCATCCTCAAAAACAAGCCCGAGCTTTTGATGGAGGTGGCGCAGGAATTGCGCATGGAAGGCTTGCCCTGCCCCGAAAACGCAGCCGCCTGCCGCCGCTACGAGCGCACGCCCCATCCCGATGAAGCCGCCGCGCGGCTGAGCACCCACATGGGCGACCCCGCCGTGCGCGGCATGGTGGATAATCTGCTTGCCCTGCTGGAGCGCAGCGCGCCGACCCACGCCACCGTACCTTACGAAAAGTGGGAGGAAGCCCGCCGCGAAGCCGACCGCCTGCGCGTGGAGGTGGACCTGCTCAAAATGGCGCTGGAGGATGCACGCAGCGCCGCAGCAGAAGAACACATCTAAAATAAAAAAAGGAACCGTTTGTCACGGTTCCTTTTTGTTTTACGCTACCAGCAGAAACACCAGCGTCACGATGAGGCCAATGCAGAACATGAACAGGCCGAAGCTGATGGAGCGGGTAAAGCGCTTGAGCTCGGCAGACGCCTCGTGCTGACCGGCGGCGAAGAGACTTTCGTAATGGGTCTCGTTTTCCACCTTGCGTCCGCGCAGACGCGCCCAGAAGGCCACGATGCTGTCCAGCGCGCGGCCCAGCGCATAGGTGAAGCGGTTGCCTACGGGGATGGCTTCCTTTTTGGTCAGCTGCGGCAGGAAGAGCCTGCGCACCGTCATGGCAAAGCCGTCGCCGATGGCGTCAAACAAGCGGGCAAAGAATCCGCCCAGCGCGTTGATCACGCGCAGCGCGTGGTCGGTCAGGCTATCCGCCACAGCGGCAAAGCCGCCGCCCAGCTTGATCAGCAGGCCGATGAAGGGACGGTATACGCTGTCCTCCAGATCCAGCCACTTGGGCCAGCGTTCGGGATAGGTGCCCTTCTCCATCACGAAGGCGCGCTGCAGGAAGAACAGCGCCACACCGATCACGATGGATTTGGCAGCGCCGACCAGGTTTTCGTGGCTGAAGTACGGAACCGGCATGTGATGGGGATCCGCCGCGTTCATGAAGCCCTGCGCCAGACGGCCCGCGCCGGTCATGAACACATGGGGCAGAAGGCCAAGCACGGGCACCACGCAGGCCGCCGCGCACAGCGCGATGGCGGAGGGCTTGGACATGTAGTTCTTCATGCCGTCAAACTCCTGCTGGCGGGTGGGATGCTTCTGCCAGAACAGGCAGATGTAGAGCTTGGTCATGTAGCACAGCGTCATGCCGCCGGAGATGATGAACACCCACTCGGCGATCTCGTAGGGCAGGGCGTTCAGGTGGTGATGATGCAGTTCGTGGATGTACTCAAGCAATCCTTCGTGCAGAAGGCTCTTGGAGATGTAGCCGCTCAGACCGGGAATGCCGCTGATGCCCGCCGCAGCCAGCAGGAAGCAGAAGTGCATCAGGGGCTTTTTGCGGCCGAAGCCGCGCACGTCATCCAGCTTGAGGGCGTGGATGTTCATGGCTACGATGCCCGCGCACAGGAACAGCACCAGCTTGAACAGGCTGTGGTTCATCATGTGCTGCACGGTACCGAAGGCGGCAAGACCGTTTTCACACACGCACAGGCCCTGCGTGCCAACGCCCACCATGATAAAGCCGATCTGGCTCAAAGAAGAACAGGCCAGCGTACGCTTCAGATTGGTGGAGAAGATGGCGAGGAACGCGCCCAGGAACATGGTGATGGTGCCCAGCCAGAAGATGAGGTTGGCAAAGCTGGTCACACCGCGCATCAGGTGCAGGGTGAGGATGAGCATGCCCAGCACGCCCGCCTTGGTAAGCATACCGCTAAGCAGCGCGCTTGCAGGGGCGGGTGCCACGGGGTGCGCCTTGGGCAGCCAGATGTGGATGGGGAACGCGCCTGCCTTGGCGCCGAAGCCCACGAAGATGAGCGCGGCAGCCAGCCAAAGCTTGTGACCCTGCGCAAGCTCCGCCAGCTGCACATAGGGGGCGGTCGCCATCTCCTCGGGCAGCAGGAAGATGCCCATCAGCATCACAAGGCCGCCGATGACGGCGATGTAAAGGTAGGTTTCCGCGGCGCGCATGGCCTCGGGCTCTTCCTCATGGGCTACCCAGGGGTAGCTCGCCATGGACATGACCTCGAAGAAGCAGAACGCGGAGAAGATGGAATCACTCAGGAACAGGCCCACCGTCGCACCCTGCGTAAGCAGCGTGAAGAAGGCGTAGCGTCCGGGAGCGTGGTCGTGCTTGAGATAGTCGCGGCTGAAAACGCTGGTCACCAGCCACATCACACAGGCGATGCAGGCGTACAGCACGCGGAAGCCGTCGGCCTTCATGCGCAGGCCCATACCGATGAAGCCGTCAATGGTCAGCTCCAGACCCATGCCGCCAAAGGCAATGGTCAGAAGCATCGCAAGCTCCACGGCGGTAAAGCCCACCATGGCGGCAATGGCGGCGCGTCCGTTTTTGGTGCCGACCGCCCATGCGATGGGCGCGCACAGCACCGGGAAGAAAGCCACGATCAACAGGGCAAGATTACCGTTCATGTTATCGCGCCTCCTTTACACAATGCTGCTCAGATAGTTGTTGAGGGGCTGAGAGCAGAAGGCCATCACCAGCATCATCACGCAAAGGATGATGAAGGGCAGCTTCATGCGCCAGCCGGGGTCGCAGTTGCCTTCGCGCAGGCCGTTTTCATCCAGCGGCGCGGCGTAAGCGCCAATGGTGGGAATGAGCATGTAGATGGCGGTAAGCACGGCGGATACCAGCAGTACCGCGACGGCAGCAACGCCCATCCAGCTGCCGCTGTTGACGGCAGCGCTTGCCAGCGCCCACTTGCTCTGGAAGCCGATGAAGGGCGGGATACCCACCAGACCGATGGCGGCAAAGGCCAGAACGCCCATGGTGAAGGGCATCTTTTTGCCCATACCGCGCACTTCCTGCACATAGCTGCGGGAGGTTCGCACCATGATGGCGCCAACGCAGCTGAACAGGGTGATCTTCATCACAGCGTGGTAGAGCATGTGCAGAAGGCCGCCCTTGAGTCCTTCGGGGGTCAGAAGCATCGCGCCCAGCAGCACGTAGCTCAGGTTACTCATGGTGGAGTAAGCCAGACGGCGCTTCATGTGCGGCTCTCGCACAGCCATGGCGCTGCCGTAGATGATGCTCACCATGGTGAGCGCAAGGCATACATAGTGCGCCCAGGTGCCGCGCATCAGGTTAGCGCCAAAGGCGTAGTGGCTCATGCGGATAACGGCGAACACACCCGCCTTGACAACGGCTACCGCATGCAGAAGCGCGGTAACGGGGGTAGGCGCAACGCCTGCGGAGGGCAGCCAGCTGTGCAGGGGATACACCGCCGCCTTGGCGCCAAAGCCAAGGAAGCCCAGCACAAACGCAGGCAGGATGATGGCGGAAGGCGCCAGCTTAAGCGCGGGGATGCCGCCGTAGAAGAAGTTGCCTGCACCGGTAAAGTGCACCACCACCGCCAGCGACAAAAACGCCATCGACGCGCCGCCCAGCATGTAATACAGGTACTTGCGGCCCGCGTGAACGTTCTTGGCCTTCATGCCGTGCATCACAAGGAACAGGGTGGAAAGGCTCAGCAGTTCGTAGAAAACATAGAGGGTCATCATATCCTCGGCAAAGGCGATGGCCAGCGTCATGCCGTAGCTGAGCATGTAAAAGCCGAAGAAGTGATTGTCGCCGCCCTCATGCTCCATGTACTCAAAGGCGTACAGGGTGGCAAGGGGCCACAACACCGCCACCATGCCGCTGAATACGCGGCCCAGGCCGTCCAGCTTGAAGCTGACGGTCAGGTTGGAGGTGAGCTTGATGAGGGTGATGGCCTGGCTGCGGGGATTAAGCAGGCAGAAAAGCACGCACAGCGAGGTGAGCAGCGTCCACGCAAAGGTCCACACATGGCAGACCTTGCGGTTTTTGGGCCGCCACATGAACAGCCCCGCCGCGCCCAGCACGGGCACCAGCACGGAAATCAGAAGCATCATACGGATGGCCTCCCTTTACAGCACAGCGGCAGCGACCGCAGCAGCGGCGCTTTCGACCAGCGCGGGCGCAAAGCCCAGCACAAACAGCAGCACAGCCAGCACAAGCATGGGGATGAGCATGCTTGCGGATACTTCGCACTTTTCAACGGGGGCTTCCTCATGATGGCCATGGCCGTGACCGCCGCTGTGGCCGGGGAAGAAGCCGTTGATGGATACGGGCAGCAGATAGCCGCCGGTGAGCAGGGCAGAAACCAGCAGCACCACCGGGCCAAGCCAGCTGAATACATTCACGCCGCTTGCCAGAGCGCCCTGCGCCAGCTGCCACTTGCTGAAGAAGCCGCACAGCGGGGGCACGCCCACGAGGCTGCAGCCCGCGAGGGTGAAGCACCACAGGGTAGCGGGCATCTTCTTGCCGATGCCGCGCAGGTCGCGCACGTCGGTCAGGCCGGTCTTGAAGATGATGGAGCCGGCGGAAAGGAACAGCAAGTTCTTCATCACGGAGTGGAAGTACACATGCAGCATCGCGCCGCGGAAGGCCACTTCATTGAGCATGAACAGGCCAAACAGCACGTAGCTCACCTGAGAAACGGAGGAGTAAGCCAGACGCTTCTTAAGGCCCGTGGTCTTGAAGGCCATCATGGAACCCATGAACACGGTGATGAGGCTGAGGATGAGCAGGGCGGTCTGCACCCAGGTGCCGCGCACCAGGTCGGGACCGACAACATAGTACAGGAAGCGGATGACGCACAGCACGCCCGCCTTGGTGATCACGCCGGAAAGCACGGCGCTGGCAGGGGCGGGAGCGATGGGGTGAGCGGTGGGCAGCCAGCCGTGCATGGGGAACATACCGGCCTTGGTGCCAAAGCCCACGATGGTCACAAACAGTACGCCCAGCATCAGGGGCAGGTTGGCGCTCACCCAGGAGGCGTCCAGCGTGCCGCCAACGGCAAACACGGGGGTGGTGGCCTTGGCGGTGAAGAAGAACACGCCCATCAGGCCCATCATCGCGCCCGCGATGGAGTACAGCAGGTACTTAAGGCCCGCCGCAACAGCTTCCTTGCTCATGGAGTGCAGTACCATGGCAACGGAGAGCAGAGTCATCATTTCAAAGAACAGGTACATGGTGACCAAAGTGCCGGCAAAGCACAGGCCCATGAGCGCGGCAAGGGTGAACAGGTAGAAGGTGTAGTAGCGGAGCTGATTGCCCTCGTGCGTCATGTACTTGAAGCTGAAGGCGCCGCTGACCAGCCACATGCCGCTCATCAGAATGGCAAACAGGCGGGCCAGACCGTCGCTTGCCAGAATCACAGGCAGGCTCTCGGTCATGGAGAACACCGTTACAGCGCCGTCGCCCGTTGCACACAGGGCAACCACCAGCGCAAAGGCAGCGATGAGCGCAAACAGCACAAAGCCGTCGCGGGCCTTATCGCCGCGCAGGGCGGGCAGCGCCCACACCAGCGCCGCGCATACGGCCGGGAACAGTACGGCAAGGATCAACAGAATGGCTTGCATTTCTTTCATCCTCCTTAGTCAAACATCACAAGTCCGGAGCGGATGGCCTGCACCATGGGGTCTGCCAGCAGACCCACCAGCACATTGACCACAACAAAGCCCCACAGGGCGATCTCGGCGCGCCAGCTGCGCTTGAAGGCGGGGGCGCTGAAGCCCTCGCGCGCAGGACGGTAGAGCGTCACAACGGTCTTCATCAGGTACAAAACGTTGAGCAGCGTGCTCAGCGCAAGGGCGATGAGCATCACCCACATGCGGGTGCCGCCCGCGGCAATGGCGGCGTCGCTCAGGTACAGCTTGCTGATAAAGCCGCCCAGTACGGGCACGCCCGTCAGGCTGGCAGCAGCCACGCAGAAGCACACGCCCGCAGCGGGATTGCGGAAGCCCGCGCCGCGCAGGTCAGCAAAGCGCTTGGAGTTGCCGCTGGCATCCGCCAGACCGGAGGCGCTCATGAACAGCGCGCTCTTGGCAAAGGCATGCATCACCATGTGGTAGATGGCAGCCACCATGCCCACATGCACGCCAAGGCCCAGACCCGCGTAGATGTAGCCGATCTGCGCAACGGAGGAGAAAGCCACCATGCGGCGCAGGTCCTGGCTGAAGATGGCGCTGATACTGCCCATCATCATGCCGATGACGCCAAAGCCGAAGGCCAGCACCAGCACTTCATTCTGCATCACGAGGTTGATGCCGATGACGCGGTAGAAGATCTTGATCAGCAGGAAGATGTACGCCTTGCTGATGATGGAGGAAAGCACCGCGCTTGCCGTGGGGGTGGAGTAGCCGTAGGCGTCCGCCAGCCACGTATGGAAGGGATACAGCGCGCTCTTGATGCCAAGGCCTACAAAGAACAGGCCCACGATGACCGTGATGGGCATGGTGTACTGACCGTTCTGGGACAGGCTGCGCAGCGTGGACTGGATGTTTTCCATCAGCAGGTGACCGGTCAGGTTATAGGTGAGGGTGATGGCCAGCAGCGTCAGACCGCTGCCCAGCAGGCTCATGATCATGTAGCGGATGGCGGATACCATCGTGCGGCCGTTCTGGCGGCTCATGATGAGCGCGCAGGCAGCCAGCGTCATGATCTCGATGAATACGTAGCCGGTAAAAAGGTCGTTGGTGTAGAGCATCGCCATCATGGCTGCCAGCACCAGATCCAGCATGACGCATACAAGGTTCTGCTTGGAGTGGTGCACCTGCTCCTCAAACTTGCTCATGCCGCCCAGCATGCTAAGCGACAGGATCACGCTGAAGCACACCGCCAGCACGCTTTCCAGAATGCCCGCGCGGATCTCGTTGCCCCACGGAGCGGGGAAGTGACCCATCAGGTACACAAAGCTCTGGCCGTAATCGGCAAGGAACACCGTCAGCCACGCGTTCAGCGCGGCGACCGCGGCGCCCAGCGCCACCGTTACCCACTTGGCAACGCGGGAGGGCAGCATGGCGCTTACAATGCCGCAGATCATGCACAGCATGATGGAGAAGAACGGCACGTTCTGCACAAACTGCATATGCATTATTCGTCCTCTCCCTTCATGAGCATGGTGATGTGGTCAATGTTGAGGGTGTGGTAGCGGCGGTAGAGGCGCACGGTCAGGCTCAGCATGAGCGCGGAAACGGATACGCTGACTACGATGCCCGTGAGCACCAGGCCGCTGGGGATGGGGTTGATGTAGTGGCTGGCGTCGGTGATGCCATCCACCAGAATGGGAGCGGTACGGCCCTCAATGTAGCCCACCGAGGTGAGAAACAGGTAAATGGCCGTATCCATGATGTTGAAGCCGATGATCTTTTTGATAATGTTGCGGTTGAGCAGCAGCGTGGTAAAGCCGATGCCGAAAAGCAGCACCGCAACGATCTCTTCCAGATGCTCCATCAGAACAGTCATCATTACTGCATGCCTCCTTTGCGGAACAGCGTATAGAACGCATACATCGTGCACATAACGATGAGACCGACGCAGATGTTCAGCGGCAGGATGAAGCCGGAGGACAGGATGGCGCCGGGCACGCCCTTGGGGATGTGGCTTTCGATGTGGTTTGCGCCCGTGAAGAAGGAGTAGCTCTTGAGGCCGGCGTAGGTCATGAGGGATACGAAGGTGACCCAGCGGAAGGTTTTGAAGGTAAAAATCTTCGAAGCCTTCTCAAAGCCAAAGGCGTTGAGGTACAGGATGAGCGCAGCGCCCATGATGGCGCCGCCGCTGAAACCGCCGCCGGGGCTCAGGTGGCCGTTCAATACCACGTAGATGCCGTAAAGCAAAACGATGGGCACAAGGATCTTGGCAGCCAGCTGCAGGATGGCGTCGTTCTTGGGCTCGTGGTGGCGGTCGTCGTATTCGGCTTCCAGCATGGCCTCGGTGGGCTTTTCATCCTTGCCGTGGTCGCCCAGCTTGAGCAGGATGAGCACGCTGCAGGCTGCTACGAACAAAACGGTGGATTCGCCGAATGTGTCAAAGGCGCGGTAGTCGAGGATCATGCCTGCGACAAAGTTGATGGCGCCGGTCTCGGGAATGCCCTGCTCGATGTAGCGCTGACCCACTTCGTTGTTGTACAGGTTATCCGCAGCGCCGAAGGGAGGCAGCTCGATGACCATGCGCAGGAGGGAGGCAACTACCACCACAAGCACGATAACGGCGATGATGCGGTAGGCGTTTTTGATGATGTTCTTGCCCTTGGTGGAGCCCCACTCGTGCATGCGAAGGTAGTTCTTTTCTTCCTCCTGCTGCAGGGCGTGGCGCTTTTCCTCCACCTCGTGCTCGTGTTTGGCAAACTGCTCGGGGTCGATCTCGCGCTGCATGCGCTCGCTGGGCTGGGTGAGGGCGTTTTCAAGCTCGCGGTCCAAAGCGCCCGTCTCTTCGCCGCACAGCCACGCGGTCAGTCGGGCCTTGAGGTCACTTCTGGTCATGGTGATCCTCCTCCTCCGGCTTGATGGCGTGGATCTTTTTGAGCGTGATGAAGAACAGGATGCTCGTTACGCCCGCGCCGACAGCCGCCTCGGTGATGGCAAGGTCGGGGGACTGGAGCAGGATCCACATGATGCTCATCAGCAGGCTGTAAGCCATGAAGATGATCACGCTCACCAGCAGGTTTTTGCTCAGGCAGGTCGCGATGGCGCATACCAGCAGAAAACCCAGTACCATTACGGTAAACAGGCTGTTCATTTCTCCACGACCTCCATTTCTTTTTCGGGATGTTCGTTGGATGTAAGCTCCAGACGGGTGATCAGGTGGCCCGCCGTGGGGCTGGTGATCCACAGGAAGCCGATGATCAGGATGAACTTGATCACGGTCCAGCCGTCGGGCGCAGAGAGGCACAGGCCCGCGTACATGAGGGTAAGGCCCAGAGAATCGCTCATGGAGGCGGCGTGCATGCGGTTGATCACGTACTGAAAGCGGAACTGCGCCACCACAGCGGTGATCATGAGGAACAGGCCGCTCAGCACCAGCACGGCGGTCAGGGCAAAACGGATCCACTCAAGCATTCTTTTCGCCCTCCTTGTGCTTCTTCTCGCGCTGTTCAAGGGTGATGCCCATGAACACCTTGCAAAGTACTACCACGGCAAGGAAGCCGATGAGCGCGTAAATGAGCGCCACATCCATCAGGTAGCCCTGATGCTGACGGATGGCAAGGATGCCGATCATGGCGATGGTCATGGTGGAGATCATGTTGATGGAAACGATGCGGTCGGCAATGCGCGGGCCGATCACGGAGCGCACAAGGCACAGGAGCGTGAGCACGGCAAGCACGATCAGCACGGCCTGAAACAACAGGTCATAAGCGTTGGCAACGGTCATTTCTGCTCCTCCTTCTGCTGCATCTGAAGCAGCTGCTTCTGGAAATCCGTATCCTCGATGCCCTCCATAAAGGACTTGTCAAGGCAGTGAACGGTCAGCCTGTCATCCTCGCTGAGCACGCTGATGGTGCCGGGCGTAACGGTGATGCAGTTGGCCAGAACGCTCTTGAAGCTGCCCTTGAGCGGCGTGCGGAAGGTGACCAGCTGAGGCTCGACCTCCGCCTTGCGGCTGTACACCACTTTCAGCAGCGCCCAGTTGCTCTTGAAGATCTCGCACACCAGCAGCCACACATAGCGCAGTGCAGCGGGGATGAGACGCACGAGCTTTTTATCCTTTTCAATGCTGTAACCAAGGAATTTGCAGCTGAACAGGTATACGGCGGCGCTGAGGACAACGCCGAATGCGGCGATCTCCAGATTGAACTTGCCGTTGAATACCACCCACAGCGCGAAGAAAACCACGAACATGTTTTTCCCTCTTTTCTTGCAAAAGGTCCTTTGTGGAAAAGCCGTCCGCAGACAGGCCGCGGACATAATCAAGCGTTTCTCCCCTTTAATAGGAAGAAACGCCCGGTTTTCTTTTCGTTTGTCATTGTACGCCGATGGGCGAAATTTGTCAATATTCAGGGGGGATATGTCGGAAAAATAACGATTTCCAAGACCTTGAAACCGGCAAAAAAACGGTAAAAAAAGGAGGCCGAAGCCTCCTCGTATGACGTTGTGATGATGGGGCTGCCCCTCCGTCAACTGCGGTGCAACCCCATCGCACAAAAGGGACGAAGCCCCCCTTTTTTTACCAGGCGAGGTCGCCGGGGCGGTAGCCTTCGGGCAGTTCTTCTTCCTCGAGGAATTCGAAGCTGTCGTCGGAGAGGATGGGCAGGAATGCCTCATAAGGCATGGTGGTGAACTCGCAGCCGTAGGAGGACTGACCAAACCAGCCGCCCTCGTGCGCCTTGAGATTGAGGTCGCGGGCAAACTTGGTGTGGTTGGAGCAGTCGTGGATGGTGATGGGCCAGTTTTCCTCGGCGCACTGCTTCATCAGCTTGAAGGTGATCTCACGGCTCCAAACGGGGCTCAGGTAGCCCTGACGGCACAGGTAGAAGTTCTCGCCCCAGTAGTTGCCGATGTTGTTTTCGTTGAGATGCAGCTCGGCACAGTTCATGAAATCGATGCCCGTGGCAAGGATGGCTTCCTTCTTCTGCAGGAAACCCTCGTAATACTCGGGCGTGGCGGGCGTTTCGATGCCCACCTGCGGAATGTACTTCTTGGCAATGGCCATGTTTTCGATGACCTTGTCGGCACAGTTGGAAGCGCCCAGATTGAAGCGCAGCTCATCAAGACCCGCCTCGCCCAGCGCCTTCAGCTGTTCCTCTTTGCACAGCAGGCCGTTGGTGTACATGTGCTGATGGATGCCCGCAGCGTGGAACTTGGCAATGACGCCGTAGTACTTTTCGATCTCCATGAAGGGCTCAAGGTACACATAGGAAATGCCCGTGGGCTTTTTGTACACATTGAGCAGCAGGTCGATATCGCGCTCGTAGAACTTGGTGCCGCCGATCTCCCACATGCCCTCGCCGATGGGAGGGATGCAGTCCAGCTCGCCGTAGTTGTAGCAGAACTTGCACTGGATGTTGCACTTGTTGGTCTTTCGGATGGCGGACAGACCCGTGCCCAAAAGGCAGCTCTTGCAGCCGCGGGGGAAGTTGTCCTCACTGCCGACATAGCGGCTGCGGCCGTTCAGGGACTTCAGCCCCGGAATCTCAGCCATCAGCTTTTCGCGGCGGGCGTCCACCGCATCCTCGATCTGCGCAAATACCGCGTATACGATCTCCTGCTGGCGCACGGAGAGCTGCTCATCCTCGGGCAGCTGGGCAAAGAACTCAAACCACATCAAAGCGTCTTTCTTGGAAATCTTCATCGTTTACGCTCCTTTACGCTTTCTTGGGCCATGCCAGCAGCGCCCAGAGCGCGCCGCCGATGGCGAATACGGAGATGCAGGCAAATGCGGTGGGGTAATCGTTGGCGGAGAAATCCAATACCCAGCCCATCACGATGGGTCCCACCGTCATGCCAAGGCTGTAGATGGACTGGAATACGCCCACAGCGGTGGTCTTCTGCTCAGGCTCCACGGTCGCGGTGCACAGCGCCATGGTCTGGGTGTAGAGCAGGGTGCGGCTCATGCCGCCCAAAAGCTGGGCAAGCAGGATCATCCACACGTTCTGACACAGGGGCAAAACAAGGCAGTACAGGGCAAAGGTGCCAAAGCCCATGGTGAGGAACGCGCGGTCGCTCATGCGGCTGAACGCGCCCTTGCCGTAGATGGCGCTCACCGTGGTGCCCGCCACATAGAAGGCGATGGATACAAGGCTCAATACAAAGCCGCTCGCGCCGCGCTGCTGGGCATAGGTGCTCACAAAGGACATGGCGGTGGCAAAGTTGATCAGCTGCATCAGCGCGCACATCAGGGAGCAGGCCATCAGGTGCTTGTTCTTCAGCACCTTCCACAGGTTTTGGATGCGGAAGGGATGCGTGCCCGTGCTTCCGCCCTTCTGACACAGGGGCAGAACGAGCAGCGCAAACACCGCCACGCAGGCGCTGATGCCAAACAGGGGCTTCATGCCCAGCTTTTCATACAGCGTACCGCCCACCAGGTAGGAAATGAGGATGCCGAGGTTGTTGCAGGCCACCAGCTTGCCCATGCGCTCCTTCACGTTGGGGTATCCGCCCGTAAAGGCAACGGTAAAGCTGACCCACGTGGACGCGCCCACACCTGCCATGGTACGGCTGATGAGATAGGCCGCGGGGGATTCAAACAGGATGGGCAGGGTGCTTGCCACCACCACCGCCAGCAGGCCGCAGCCCATGTACAGACGGTGACGGCCGAGGCAGTCCTCGCTGATGCTGACGGGAATGCGCAGGATGAGCTGCGAAAAGCCGTACGCACCGATGATCACGCCCGAAACCGAGGCCGTAACGCCCAGCGCCGCCAGATGAGGCGTAAGGAAGGGCACAAAAATGTACTGAGCAAACCAAAACAGCGTTACAACCGCCAGAAACAGCAGGTCGCGCTTCCTGTTCTCCATAGGGATCAACACCTTTGCAAACTTTGTCGATGATATCATAGCATGCCCGCGCCCCGTTGCGCAAGAGCCATGCAAAAAGCCCCGCCAAAGCGTTGTCGCGCTTGGGCGGGGCGATGAAAACAGGATGGATTATTCGGCTACTTCGATGGCTTCCAGCTCTTCGTAGCTGATGACAGCGCCGGTGTAGACCACTTCGCTCTCAGCCAGCCACTTGTCCACCGTTTCGGCATAAGCGTTGGCCTGCTTTTCGGAAAGCAGGGCCTCGGCCTTGGCCTGACGCTGGGCAGCGGTCATCTCCACGGGGCCGCCGGGGATGTCGTGCAGGTACTTGACGATGTGGATGCCAAAGCTGCTCAGGTAGGGAGCGGAGATGCCGCCCACTTCTTCGATGCTCATGGCAGCATCCACAAACTCGCTTACATATACGGCGTCGGAAGCGGCGCATACCTCATAGTAGGGGTTGGAGCTCATGCCGGGGTCGCTGGCGGTGCCGTCGGCATTGACGCCATAGGTGGCGATCAGCTCGTCAAAGTCCACGCCTTCGGCGTACTTCTGGTTGATCTCCTCCACCTTGTCGGCAACGGAGGCGAAAATGGCGGCCTTGGCTTCGTTCACCTGCTCCAGGGTAACGGGGGCTTCGGTGGTGGCAACTTCGCCTTCGGCGGGAGCCTGCTGCTCCTCATAGAGGGCCTGCAGCTCGGTGTAGGTGTTCATGAGGGTCTCATCGATGGGCAGCAGGATGTGACGCACGGCGCGGAAGCCTTCGGGCTTGTACCATGCATAATCCATATCATTGGCCATGCCGTACATGGCGGCGTACATTTCCATGTAATCCACCTGGCTGTTGTAAGCCATGTAGGCTTCCACATCGCCTTCGTACAGCTCCTTGTCGGCGGCTACCAGCTCCTGATACAGGGCCTCGACCTCTTCAT
>JAZKYW010000143.1:0-3099 GCA_045612325.1 Candidatus Limiplasma sp.
CTATCATTTTTACGAAAAAGCCGACGAGGTGGAAATGAGCCTTGCCTACCGTGATGAACATCACGACTGGTATGAGTGCGTTTTCACCCCCGCGGACAAGCGTCTGAAATATCTGTTCGTGCTGGAAAACAAGCTGCACATGTACAAGCTGGATGCAGCGGGGCTTCACGCGGGCAAAAACGCTTACGAGGACATCAGCGAATCCTTCGCCTTTGCCTACGCCTACCCTGCCGCCCCCATGCCCGAATGGGCGCGCGGCTGCGTGGGCTATCAAATCTTCCCCGACCGCTTCCGCCGCGAGCCCGTGGAGGGCGAGAAAGGCAAGATCGAGCCGTGGCATTCCAACCGCGTACAAAACGAGTACCGTTTCGGCGGCAACCTGCGCGGCATCATCAAGGCTGTGCCCTACCTGAAGGAGCTGGGCGTTAAGCTTGTGTATTCCACGCCCATGTTCGTCAGCAACACATCCCACCGCTACAATACCTTTGATTACATGAAAATCGACCCGCTGCTGGGCACCGAGGACGACCTGCGCGAATTGTGCGATACCCTGCACCAAAACGGCATGCACCTCATCATGGACGGCGTGTTCAACCACTGCGGTCTGGGATTCCGTCCCTTCAAGGACGCTCTCAAAAACGGCAAAGCCAGCAAGTACTATGATTGGTTCTTCTTTGATGATACCCAGCCCCACGGCTACCACACCTTCGGCTTTTGGAAATACATGCCCAAACTGAACCTGCAAAACGAAGCCTGCGCACAGTATTTTCTCAAGGTAGGCCGCTACTGGATGGAGAAATGCCACATCGACGGCTGGCGTCTGGACGTAAGCCCCGAGGTATGGCCCGATTTTTGGCGGCGTTACAAAAACATGATGCGCAGCGTCAATCCTGAAAGCCTGATGATCGCCGAATGCTGGGATGACAGCCGCGAATGGCTCACGCAGGGCGACATGTTTGATTCCACCATGCACTATGTGCTCAGCCGCGCCATCTGGGCGCGCTTCTGCCGCCACGATATCAGCATGAAGCAGTTTGACGGCTGCATCAACCGCGCCGCCATGCTCTATCCCCAGCGCACGCAGGAGGTACTGTGGACCTTTCTTGGCAGCCACGATACGCAGCGTCTGCGCACCCGCGCGGGCGGCGATGTGCGTATGCTCTGCGCCGCGTCCTTCTTCCAGTTTACCTACCTTGGCATCCCCATTATCTATTACGGCGATGAACTGGGCATGCAGGGCGGCGACGACCCCTACTGCCGTTTCCCCATGGAGTGGCACAACGCCGCCAACAATCCTGTGCACGAGCATTTCAGCAAGCTTGCGCACATCCGCGAGGCTGTGCCCGCGCTGCGCATCGGCAGCTTCCGCACATGGCAGGCAAGCGAAAACGGCCTGTATGCCTATCTGCGCCAAACCGACAACCAATGTGTGCTGTGCGCCGTGAACACTGCCCTCAAGCCCGTCAAAATGCGCATGCCCTTGCCCGAGAAGCTTTCCACTCTCAAAGTGCTGCATGATTTGTACTCCGGCAAGACCCTCCCCGTGGAAGGCGGCGCCATCCACATCGAGCTGCAGCCGGGCGAAGGCCTCATCCTGCAGTAAAAGACTTTATCCACCCTTATCGGGACGCGTGAGCGGTTCATCGGGAACCCGTCACGCGTCCCGATTGACTTTTTGAGCGTCCCGTCTTATAATCATCTCAGGGAGGGATGATTTTATGGATTGGGAAATCAAAGACCATCTGTCAGCTGCCATCATAGGGCTGCATTTGCCGCGCTTTCACGAAATTCCCAACGTGGGTCTGTATCTGGAGCAGACGGTCAAGTACATCAACGAATGCCTTGCGCCGCTTTGCGATGAGGCCCTCACCTCCTCCATGGTCAGCAACTATGTAAAGCGCGATCTGGTAGATAATCCTCACAAAAAGCAGTACAGCCGCGAGCAGATCTCCTATCTCATCTTTATTGCCGTGGTCAAAAACGTGCTTTCCATGGATGATATCCGCCTCATCCTGAGCATTCAGAAGGATTCCTACTCCGCTGAAAGGGCCTACAACTACTTCTGCACCGAGCTGGAAAACGTGCTGGCTTACATCTTTGGTCAAAAGCTCGAGCTGGACAGCGTGGGCGGCGAAGAGACCAACGAAAAAGTGATGCTGCGCAATATCATCATCACCGCCGCGCTCAAGATTTATCTGGGCAAGCTGTTTTCGGGGCTGCAGAGCAATAAGTAAATAAAAAACCTTCCTACAAAGGAAGGTTTTTTCATATGCTTTTCGGCAGGGCTTACCTGCCCGTGATAAACTTGCGGATGGTCTTTTCTTCCGCCGAGGGATTCAGCTTGAGGATCTGCTGTCTGATTTTTTCATAGCTTTCCGCCGCGTTGTATTCCGGCAATTCCAGACCGCGCTCGCGCCAAAAATCCTCCACCGTTGTGAATACGGTGCTGTTCCAGCCGTATTCCAGACCATATTTGTTCTTCTTTTGCTTACGGCCCGTCATGGTGATGTACATGCCCATCTGCAGTTCGATCATCGCCCTGTCAAATGCGGACTTATCTTCTTTGCCAAAGCCGCCCAAGGCTTTGATCTCGTGCAGCGCAGCGTGATCGTGCGAAACGATATCGTAGATGCGCTTTGCCGTGCGGCTGATTTTGCCGTCCTCATAGGCGTCCTGCAGGGTTTCGCCATCCCTGCGCACGGCATAAAAATGCGGATACCATTCCTTTGTGATAAAGCCGCTGGTTTTGAAAAACACCTTGGCATAGGCCACATCGTCTTTTTCCTCCAGCACACGCATGCGCCATTCCCAGGGGTCGATTTCGGGGTCGCCGCAATGCCAGCGGATGGGGGTAGGCACCGCAGACTGCGTTTGCCAGTCAAAATCGATCAGCGCAAAGATGCCCTTGGCATTTCCGCCGCCCATGGAAAAACCGCAGCTTTGCAGTTGACTGCAAAAATCCTCAAAATGATTGATCATGGGTATCCCCCCTCGTTTTTTAATAACGCTTGATTCACAAAAAGGCATTTGCTTTACAGCAAAGAGCTTTTTTTGTGGTGCGGGGAAAAGGACTTGAACCTGCATGTCCGTGAAAACACA
>JAZKYW010000144.1:0-17557 GCA_045612325.1 Candidatus Limiplasma sp.
CGCTTGGCCTCCGACTTATTCGAGGCGCTGCTTGGCTATCTGGAAGGCAAACCTGTGTCTGCCGTCAATGACCTTTATCAGCCTGCCGCCATCGTGAGCGATGCGGATGCTTTTGCGGGTGCTACCGTGCGCGCGCCCAAAGTGATCTCCGCTATTTGGGACGCACTGAACAGGCACGTTTACCGCGTGGAGTAATCAGGGCACATCGTTTGTGATGTTTTTGTCAAAAAGGGAAAATTTCGTCCAAAATGCCACACTTTTGCCACAATTATCTTCTATACTTCTCCACATCAAGGTCAATGACCTAATAAGATGTTAAGGAGAATGAACCATGAAGAAGATCCTGTCTGTTGTACTCGCCGCCATGATGATGCTGAGCATGATGATCCCCGCCGTTGCTGAAGGCGAGATCAAGCTGGGCCAGGCCATTTTCGCCGCTCACGGCACCAAGTGCTTCGCCGTGATCACCGTTGCCATGGATGGCGACAAGATCGTTGACGCTTACATCGACGAGTTCCAGATGATGGCTGCCGACACCTCCATCGGCGTTCCCAACAGCGAAGTCATGATCGCCATCGAAGGCAAGGTGCTGGGCTCCAAGCGCCTGAACGCTGAAGCTTACTCTGCCAACATGCAGAAGGCCGGCTCCACCGTTGCCATCAACGTCAACTACGACACTATCGAGGCTTTCGTAACCGGCAAGACCGTTGCCGAGCTGGAAGCTGCCATCGAAGGCAAGACCGCCGAAGAAGTTGTTGACGTTGTTGCCGGCTGCACTCTGGTTGACACCCTGGGCTACATCAACGGCATCATCGCCGCTGCCAAGAATGTAAAGTAATTTGTTCTTCGCTTCTCATTCCGTGCAGTTTGACTGCACGGAATTTTTTATTTTCTTCATTTTCAAAATGCCATACTTTTGCCACAATTGCCTTTTATGATAACAGCATCCCCCTTACAAACGCCCGACAGGGCAAAAACAATGAAGGAGAATCCAATCATGAAAAAGATCCTGTCTGCTGTTCTGGCTACCATGCTGCTTTTGTCCCTGACCATGACCGCTTTTGCTGCTACCGGCATTGGCTCCTGCACCTCTGTTACCGTGACCGCCGCTACCGCCGAACAGGCCGGCTCCGTGGCTGTTGATACCTATATGTGCGCTGTTACCCTGGACGAGGAAGGCAAGATCGTTGCCGTTGTTTTTGACGTTGTGCAGTCCAAGGGCAGCTTTGACGCCGCCGGCGCTGTAGTTGGCGAGGCTTCCATCGTTCCCCAGACCAAGAACGAGCTGAAGGACAGCTATGGCATGAAGGCCATTTCTCCCATCGGCAAGGAATACTACGAGCAGATGGACGCTCTGGCTGCCTGGTGCATCGGCAAGACCGTTGAAGAAGTTCTGACCCTGTCCGCTGATGATGCTGACCTCAAGGCCGGCTGCACCGTCTACATCGGCACCCACCTGATGGCTCTGGAAAAGGCCGCTGCCAGCGCCAAGTAATTTGAAAGAGCAAACAAAAACCGCGTATCCAAATCGGATACGCGGTTTTTTATTGAAGAAAATCAGGCGATCTCTTCGTAAACAAATTCGAGATGATAGTTTTCACGCGCGCTGTCGCGGAATACGCGCAGCAGGCGGGGCATGTAGGTTTCCATTACGCCGATGGGATGCGCGGGATAACGCACGGTGATGCGGGTCTGCAGCATCTCGCTGGAGAGCTCATCGTGGAGCGCATCGAGGTTGGCGCCGTAGTAGAAAGGAAAGTTCAGCGTTTCTTTCAGGTATCTGTGCAGGGAGATCTTTTCGGAAAAAGAAGTCAGATCAAGAGTGATTTCGCGCATGGGAGCCTCCTTATCAGTACAGCTGGATGAAGGAATCAAAAGCATCGGGCGTATAGTAGATCAAACCGTCGGAGGAGAAGACGAGACGTTCGTCGCTGCGTTTGCCGTTTACAGTGTTCACGTCACATTCGTACCACTTGCGTCCCTTGGCGGAGGGCAAAAGCTTTTCGCGGTTCTGGAATTCATCGCCGCCGATGGAGCAGCCGGGCATTACAGCACCAAGGTTGTCCTTCTTTGCGGTCCAGCCCAGTTCCTTGGCTTCTGCCTTGGTAAGATAGTTGCAGGGCAGGCAGCCGTAGCGCAGCAGATAGGCGGATACTTCGTTGACGGAGGTGTACTCGCCGTACTCGTCAAGCTCCACATCGGGGTCAAGCTCAAAGGCTGTTTCCGTCTGCTCGGTGAAGATGACTTCTACCTGCGTAAAGCTTTCATAATGGTCGTCAGTGTAGTAGATGAGACCGTCGTTGGAAAAGCAGATGCGCTCGCCGCCGCGGTAACCGCCTTCGTAGTTGATATCGCATTCCGTCCACTTGCGGTTTTTGGCGTCGGGGAGGATGCCTTCATAGTTGCCGAATCGGTTGCCGCCGATGGAGCAGCCGGGAGCAACTTTGTTCAGGTTGCCCTTGCGGTTATCCCAGCCGAGGTCCTCAGCTTCGTTTTTGGTCAGAAAATTATCGGGCAGCTCTTCGTAGGTAGCCAGATAGACGGCGACTTCCTCCATGGTAGAGTACCATCCATCCTCGGTTACGGGGTAGTCGGCAGCATAAACCTCAATGATTTTTGCAGCCAGAGCGGGGGAGAAGCTAAACAGCAGCGCCAGTACAAGCAGAAGCGCCGAAAGCCTTGCAAAGAATGAACGTTTTGTCACGCGTTTTTCCTCCCTGAAGCCATCGAATCATCGGACTGTTTTGGCGCGGCATGGCGAAAACAATCCAAGACAGCATTATAGCAGTTTATATAGAAAAATCAAGGACAAACGTGTCGCCTTGTCAATGCGGCGGCGCTGTGGTATGATGATGCTGCAATCAGCGTCCTGAAAGGAGTTTCATATAAATGAAAGCTTTGTTTATCGGCGGCACGGGCACCATCAGCACGGAAATTTCCAAGCTGTGCGTCAAAAAAGGCTGGGAGCTTACGCTGCTCAACCGCGGCAACGCCTCCGGGCGTGTGCCTGAAGGGGCAAAAGTGCTTCAGTGCGATATTCATGATGAAGACGCCGTCAAGGCGGTGCTTGGCAATGAGCGTTATGACGTAGTGGCGGATTTTATCGCCTATCTGCCCGAGCACGTTGAAAGGGATATCCGCCTTTTCAGCGGAAAATGCGGCCAGTTTTTCTTTATCAGCTCGGCTTCTGCCTATCAGAAGCCGCTTTCTTCGCCCTACATCACCGAAAGCACGCCGCTGCACAATCCCTACTGGCAGTACAGCCGCAGCAAGGCTGCCTGCGAGGATGTGCTGATGAAGGCGTATCGTGAGACGGGTTTCCCTGTTACCATCATCCGTCCCAGCCATACGTACTGCGAGCGCAGCATTCCCGTTGCCATCCACGGCAAAAACGGCAGCTGGCAGACCATCCTGCGTATCCGTCAGGGCAAGCCTGTCATCATTCCCGGCGACGGCGCCACGCTCTGGACCTGTACGCACAGCCGCGATTTTGCCGTAGGCTTTGTGGGTCTGATGGGCAATGCCCATGCGCTGGGCGAAACGTATCACATTACGAGCGATGAAAGCAACACGTGGAATCAGAATTATCAGTCCATCGCCAACGCGCTGGGCGTAAAGCTGAATGCTGTGCATATCGCCAGTGAAACGCTTGCAGCCCTCAGCCCCGACTGGGTAGGTGCGTTGCTGGGCGACAAGAGCAACACCGTTATCTTTGACAACAGCAAAATCAAGCGTGCGGTGCCTGAATTCTACGGCACCACCCGCTATGACCAGGGCGTGAGGGAAGCCCTTGCGTACATCGAGGCGCATCCCGAATGTCAGAAGCTCGACCCCGAGTTTGACGCATGGTGCGATGCGGTGGCGGAGGCTTACGGCAACCTCGTCAAAGCGCTGCCCAAACTGTAAGGAGAAGGGTTTCAATGAAAATCGCGTTGGCAGGCGCCAGGTTTCGCAACAGGGATGTTGATTTCAATCTGCGGCAGATTCGCTGCTTCATGAAGGAGGCCAAAGAAAGCGGCGCTCAGCTTGTATGCTTTGGCGAGGCGTTTCTGCAGGGCTTTGATGCTTTTTCATGGCGGTACGAAAACGACCGCGAAACAGCAATCAGCGTGCAGGACGAAATGTTTCAGCAAATCGAAAAGCTGACGCTTGAATACGGCATCGACCTGTTGTTTGGTTTTCTGGAGCGTGAAGAGGACAAGCTTTACTCAAGCTGTGCGCTCATCGCGGAAGGAAAGTGCAGGCAATGCTACAGGCGCGTTTCGATCGGCTGGAAGGAATATTCCATCACGGACGAGCACTACTGTGAAGGCGAATACGTCCAAACCTTTGACTATCACGGCTTCAAGTGCGCCATCGCCCTGTGCGGTGATTTGTGGGATGTGACCGCGCCGCGCTTTTCCATGGGGCAGGACGTACTGTTTTGGCCACTGTACGTCAATTTCAGCCGTGAAGAGTGGGAAAACGCTGAAAAGCAAGCCTACGCCGAACAGGCGGCTGCCTTTGGCGGCGATGTGCTCATGATTAACAGCGTGGATGATGATGACCAAATGGAATCGCCTGCCCTTGGCGGATGCTGTCATTTCAAAAACGGAAAAACACAGGCGGAATGGCCGATGGGCAGCGAGGGTATGCTGCTGGTCGAGCTAAGCAAATAAAGAGGAAGCGTCCGATAAAAGGACGCTTCCTTTTTTGATTCAAATCCAAGCGCTGTGCGCAAAGCATTTACGCTTTTCGGGCAACACCCGTACGGATGGCGGCTTCCGCAACGGCTTTGGCTACTGCGGGGCCAACGCGCTTGTCAAAAGCGTGGGGGATGATGTAAGTGGGGGAGAGTTCTTCGTCGGACACGAGGGAAGCAATGGCAATGGAGGCCGCCATCTTCATCTCATCATTGATATCCTTTGCACGTACATCCAGCGCGCCGCGGAAAATGCCGGGGAAGGCCAGCACGTTGTTGATTTGGTTGTCATAGTCGCTGCGTCCGGTGCCTACGACCTTTGCACCGCCGCGCAGGGCTTCGTCAGGCATGATTTCGGGCACGGGGTTGGCCATGGGGAATACGATGGCGTCCTTTGCCATGGTGGATACCATTTCGGCGCTTACGATGTTGGGGGCGCTCACGCCTACAAAAACATCCGCGCCCTTCAGCGCATCCGCCAGCGTACCCTTCAGCTGACGGCGGTTGGTCAGGCGGCTCATTTCTTCCTGAGCAAAGGTGAGGCCTTCCATGCCTTCGGCGATAACGCCGCAGCGGTCTACCATGATCAGTTCGCCGATGCCCAGACGCAGCAGCTGCTGACCGATGGCAATGCCGGCAGATCCCGCGCCGTTGATGACGCAGGTGACATCCTCCATGCGCTTGCCAACCACTTTGAGGGCGTTGAGCATGGCAGCGGCGACTACAACGGCGGTGCCGTGCTGGTCATCATGGAAAACGGGAATATCGCAGATTTCCTTGAGCTTGCGCTCGATTTCGAAGCAGCGGGGCGCGGCGATATCCTCCAGATTGATGCCGCCGAAGCTGCCGGAAAGCAGGTACACCGTGCGCACGATTTCATCCACGTCCTTGCTGCGGATGCACAGGGGGAAGGCGTCTACATCGGCAAACTCCTTGAAGAGCACGCACTTGCCTTCCATAACGGGCATGCCCGCTTCG
The DNA here is from genome assembly GCA_045612325.1 of Candidatus Limiplasma sp. Lineage (GTDB taxonomy): Bacteria > Bacillota > Clostridia > Christensenellales > Aristaeellaceae > Limiplasma. The sequence continues at coordinate 5,660 of JAZKYW010000144.1, forward strand.
GGGCCGATGTCGCCAAGACCCAGTACGGCGGTGCCGTCGGTCACCACAGCCACCAGATTGTGGCGGCGGGTCAATTCGTAGGATTTATCCACATCCTTCTGGATTTCCAGACAGGGTTCAGCTACGCCGGGGGTATAGGCCAAAGAAAGGCTCTCGCGGTCTTGCACGTGAGCGCGGGCGGTCATTTCCAGCTTGCCGGCCCATTCATAATGCTTTTTCAGCGCTTCGGCTCGAATATCCATAAATCAAATACACCTTCATTTCGCGAAATGGGGTTCCTTAAAGGATATTATAGCACCCTAGGCAGGGAATGACAACAGCGGGTAAAAGAAGCAAAAAACAGCCAACTTGCATGCGGCTGTTTTTATGGTATAATAAAACAGTATAACCTTTTTTGAAGGCAGGAGGAAGACTTGTGAAGTCTGTGAAGATAAATGTCCCTCAGGTCGTGAAGAGAATTTTGTGGGTGCTGCTGGATATTCTGCTGGTGAATGTTGCGCTTGTAACGGCGCAGTTTATCCGCCTTACGCCCTACATCAATTCGATGCACGTGGAAATCACCCTGCGCCTGGCGCCTTTTATGACGGTGCTGTTTTTGCTGGTGTTTCAGGCAATGGGTATGTACCGCACCATGTGGCGCTATATCAGCGCGGGCGATGTGCTGCGCATCCTGATCGCTTCTCTTGTTGCGACAGGCGCAACGTATGTTTTCTCCTGTGCGGCAAACTATTTTGTGCAGCCGGTCAATCTTTTCAAAATGCACAGAATGAGCTATCTGCTGCTGTGGCTGATCAGTTTTGCTTTGGTTGTCTCTTCGAGGATCATTTGCAGAGCAGTTGTTTTCCGCGGCACCTTCAACATTTGGAATGCCCTGCACTCCAAGTCCCGCCGTGTCATGATCATCGGCGCCGGCTGGACGGGCGCACGCGTTGTGATCGATATGCAGCGTGGCCTCTACGGTGACCGCCAGCCTGTGATTGTGGTGGATGACGACCTTAACCGCACCGGCCGCAGTATCAGCGGAGTGCCTGTTGTGCGCGGCACGGGCAATATTATCAAGCTGGCCAGCGATGCACAGGTGGATGAGATCATCATCGCCATCCGTACGCCCAATGCAGATTTGAAGCCCTTGATGGAAAAGTGCCTTGCGACCGGCTGCCGCGTGCGCAGAGCGGACCCGCTGCAGGATGTAAACGGCTCTGCCGAAGCTGCGCAGATGACGGAACTCAACATCAATGACCTGCTGGGCCGTCCCGAAGAGCGTTTGGATATGACGGCTGTGGCGGAGGTTTTCCGCGGCAAAACCGTGCTTATCACGGGCGGCGGCGGCTCTATCGGCAGCGAACTTTGCCGCCGTTTGCTCCCCTTGCAGCCTGAAAAGATCGTGCTGTTTGATATCAGTGAAAACTACATGTACGATCTTTATAACGAGCTGAAGCTGCAGTATGGCGATGCGCTTGCTGACAAGCTGATCCTCTGCGTGGGCAGCATTCGCGATGAAAACCGTCTGCAGGAGGTATTCTCCCGCTATCAGCCCTACGCGGTACTGCATGCCGCTGCGCATAAGCATGTGCCTTTGATGGAAGGCTGCCCTGAACAGGCGGTCAAGAACAACGTCTTCGGTACGTATCTGACGGCAAAGACGGCTGCCGCCAACGGCGTAAAGCGTTTTGTGCTCATCTCTACCGATAAGGCGGTCAATCCTACCAACGTAATGGGCGCTACCAAGCGCATGGCGGAAATGATCATCGAAGCCATGAACGCTTCCACCGATACGGATTTCACCGCCGTTCGCTTCGGAAATGTGCTCGGCTCTCACGGCAGCGTTGTGCCGCTGTTTGAACGTCAGATCCGTTCGGGCGGCCCTGTTACGCTTACCCATCCCGATATCATCCGTTTCTTTATGACCATTCCCGAAGCTGCAAGCCTTGTGCTGCAGACGGCATCCATCGCCAAGGGCGGCGAACTGTTTGTGCTGGATATGGGTCAGCCCATGAAAATTTGTGAACTGGCTGAACGAATGATCCAGCTGTATACGCAGAACGACCGCAGTAAAATCGAAATCGTGTATACGGGTCTGCGTCCCGGCGAAAAGCTTTACGAAGAGCTGATGCTGGCAGGCGAAGGCATCGCCAAGACCGAGAACGAAAAGATCTTCATTGCAAGGCCTGAGGTCATCAGCATGGAAGAGTTGCACCACATGCTCAAGCGCCTGCAGGATTGCATTGAAAACGGCGGCGATATGGTCGCGTGTCTGCATGAGGTGGTGCCTACCTACCGCGATGCAAAGCGCGTGAACGCGGAAGCACAGGTGGGCAAAGCCGTATGACACAGCACGAACAGCTGATGCGCGAAGCGCTTGAAGAGGCGCGCATCGCATTTGACAAAGGGGAGATTCCCGTTGGCGCGGTGGTTGCCCATCAGGGCAAGGTGATTGCGCGCGCGCACAATCTGCGCGAAGCAACGGGAGACCCAACCGCCCACGCCGAGGTGCTTGCCATCCGCGAGGCTGCGCGCGTTTTGGGCGGCAGAAGACTTGCGGATTGTACCCTGTATGTCACGCTGGAGCCCTGTCCCATGTGTGCGGGCGCTATGGTGATGGCGTGTCTTGGCAAATGTTACTTTGGCGCAAGGGATGAGCGTCAGGGCTGCTGCGAAAGCGTCTATGCGCTCACGGGCGACCCTGCATTCTATCACCGAGTGTCCTGCATCGGCGGCGTACTGGAAACAGAGGCTGCCGAATTGCTCAAACGGTTTTTCCGTGACAAACGAAAGGGGGATGAGTGATGCGGCTGAATATCGATACCATCGTGACCGATATGGACGGCACGCTGCTGAATCCCCAAAGGCAAATCAGCGACTACACGATGCAGGTGCTTCGCGAATGCAAGGCGCGCGGCATCCGTCTCATCCCCGCAAGCGGTCGTACCCGCGCCAGCATGCGTCCCTATCTGCAAAAGCTTGATACCGGCATGCCTTATATCGGCGGCAACGGCTCGGAAATCGTAGCGGCAGACCATTCGATGCTTGAGCAGCTCACGGTGGAGCCTGCGCTGGCAAAGGAGCTTTGCTCTGTGCTTTTCGAAGCGGGCTTCCATGTACAGGTGTACGGCGATGACGCGTTTTATTACGCCCGCGAATGTGAAGCCAGCGAAAGTTACAAGCGTTCTTCAGGAATGCACGGCGAAGCGGTGGGGGATCTGGCTGCGTTTCTGACCTTTGAAACGCCCAAGATTCTGAGCATCGGCGCACCTGAATTGGTGGAGCGTTTTTATCCGCTGATGAGCCGTACCTATGAAGGAAAAGTGACCTTTACCGTAAGCGAGCCGAGATTTTTGGAGGCGGAGCCTTTGGGCGCGACCAAGGGCGAGGCTTTGAAAAGGCTTGCTGCCATGCGCGGCGATATCGTGCCTGAGCGTACGGTCACTTTCGGCGACAGCTTGAATGACCTGACGCTGCTTGCCTTTACGCCCAACAGCGTTGCCATGGGTAATGCAAGGCAGGAGGTAAAGGATGCGGTGGCATGGGTCTGCGGCACCAACGCTGAGGACGGGCTTGCGCATTTCATCGAAGAATACGTTCTGTAAGGAGTACGTAAGATGATCAAATTCAAGGATTTTTGTCAGACGCTGCAGTTGGAGCTTCTCAACAGCGTCGATGTGACCGAGCTGGATATCAAAGTGACGGATATCACCCGCCCCGGTATGCAGTTCTGCAATTTTTACGAGTATTTTGCCTACGAGCGTCCGCAGGTCATCGGCAAGGTAGAAATGACCTATCTTGAAACGCAGGAGCCCGAAAAGCGCCGTGCGATTCTGGAAAAATACATGAGCTACGACATCCCCTGCATCGTGGTATGCTGGGGCATGCAGGTGCCGGATGAAATGCTGGAAATCGCCTCCCGCAGAAATATTCCCGTTTTGCGCAGCCAGGAGCAGACCACCCGTTTCACCGTGCAGCTGCTGGGCTACATGACCCGCGAGCTCGCGCCTCATGTAACGCGGCACGGTGTTCTGGTGGACGTACACGGCGTCGGCATCCTCATTACCGGCGAAAGCGGCGTAGGCAAGAGCGAAGTTGCGCTTGAGCTGGTGCGCCGCGGTCATCAGCTGTGTGCGGATGACGTGGTGGATATCTGCCGCGTATCCGAAAACCGTCTGGTGGGCGAATGTCCTGAGATGGTACGCCACTTCATGGAGATTCGCGGTATTGGTTTGATTGACATCCGCGCAATGTATGGTATCGGAGCTGTGGTTCGTTCCAAATCCATTGACCTTGTGGTGCATTTGGAACACTGGGACAGTAAGAAAGAATACGACCGTCTGGGTCTGAATGAGGAGACCACTTCGATTTTGGACGTAAAGGTACCGTATTTGGTAATGCCCGTTCGTCCCGGTCGTAACCTCGCCATTATTGTGGAGGTCGCTGCCCGCAACCACAGCCTCAAGCGCATGGGTTACAGCGCGGCAAAGGAAATGGACCGCCGCCTGAACGCGCTGATCGCGGGTTCTAACAATGAGTGAGTTTTTTCTGTGGCTTTTGCTTGCAGAAACGGTATGTTTTGGTGTATGATAGGCGAAGGTTGTTTTGTTCAGCCTTGCTGTAATTAAAGGAGGGCATATCCAATGGCGGATATGAGCATTAAGAAACTTTTTACTGATATTCCTGCGGAAAGCATCAAGGAATGCACCGTCTCCGGCTGGGTGCGCACCGTGCGCGACAGCAAAGCCTTCGGCTTCATCGAAGTCAACGACGGCACCTATTTCAAGAATCTGCAGATCGTTCTTGAGGACGGCCTGACCGAGAATTTTGCCGAGATCGTCAAGACCACTCTGGGCAGCGCTATCCGCGCCACCGGCCAGCTGGTCCTCACGCCCGGCGCCAAGCAGCCCTTTGAGCTGAAGGCCACCAAGGGCGAAGTTCTGGGTATGTGCGACCCCAGCTTCCCCCTGCAGAAGAAGCGTCACACCTTCGAATACCTGCGCACCATCGCGCATCTGCGTCCCCGCACCAACACTTTCTACGCTGTGTTCCGCATCCGCTCTCTGGCTGCGCAGCTTTTGCACGCCTTCTTTGCTGAGCGCGGCTTTGTGTACGTACACACCCCCCTCATCACCACCAGCGACTGTGAGGGCGCCGGCGAGATGTTCCAGGTGACCACTCTGCCCCTGGAGAACGTGCCCAAGACCGACAAGGGCGATGTGAACTACGCTGAGGATTTCTTCGGCAAGCAGACCAGCCTCACCGTCAGCGGTCAGCTGAACGTTGAGACCTTCTGCATGGCGTTCCGCAATGTTTACACCTTCGGCCCGACCTTCCGTGCCGAAAAGAGCTACACTCCCCGTCACGCTGCCGAGTTCTGGATGATCGAGCCCGAAATCGCTTTCGCCGACCTGTTCGACGATATGGAACTGGCTGAGGACATGCTCAAGTACGTTATCAGCCATGTGCTGGCTGAAGCGCCCGAAGAGATGGCTTTCCTCAACAACTTTGTGGAGAAGGGCCTCATCGACCGTCTTACCGCTATCGTCAACAGCGACTTTGCCCGTTGCTCCTACACCGAGGCCATCGAAATTCTCAAGTCCTGCGGTCAGAAGTTTGAGTATCCCGTTGAATGGGGCGTTGACCTGCAGACCGAGCACGAGCGCTACCTCAGTGAAAAGCACTTCGGCAAGCCTGTCTTCGTTTACAACTATCCCAAGGAAATCAAGGCCTTCTATATGCGCCTGAACGATGACAACAAGACCGTTGCCGCTACCGACCTGCTGGTACCCGGCGTAGGCGAGCTCATCGGCGGCAGCCAGCGCGAAGAGCGTCTGGATGTTCTGAAGAACCGTATCGCTGAGTGTGGCATGAACGAAGAGGACTACGGCTACTATCTCGACACCCGCCGCTTCGGCACCAACCCCCATGCCGGCTTTGGTCTGGGCTTTGAGCGCCTCATCATGTACCTCACCGGCATGTCCAACATCCGCGACGTGCTGCCCTTCCCCCGTACCACCGGCAGCGCCGAATATTGATCAACAAACCAAAACAGCCCGGCTCCAACAAACGGAGCCGGGCTGTTTTTGATTATATTTATAAGGAAACAACACATCTTTTCGGATGTAAAATCACTTGCCGCTGAGGATATCCTGCACGCTTTCCAGCAGGTTTTCGATGATATCTTCCGCGGTGTTTTCTTCGCCCTTGAGCACCTTGAGCGCGGCTTTGCGGGTATCGGAATCGGCAGCGCGGTAAAGCTCCACCAGCTTCTTCTCGGTAGCGGTCAGCTTGACAGAGGTAGTCTTGGCGGTAGAGGTGGTTTTGGAAGTTGTTTTGGATGCGGTCTTCTTGGTTGTGGAAGAAGAGGTCGTCTTTTTGGCGGCGTTGATAAGAGACGCCTGCGTAACGCCCGTTACCTTGGCGATTTGCTTGAGCTGAGCCTGAGTAAGGTCAATTTTGCCACGCTCGGCAAGGCTGATATCCGAAGCGGAAAGTCCGGAGATTTTGCGGGCGAGCTGTTCCTGAGTCATATCCGCATTGACGCGGGCTTCCTTGATGAGCGTTCCAACTTTTTTAGCTGCCATATCAACGCCTCCTTGTATGCTGTATTTATTGTATCACTTTTCACTTGGGGGCGCAACAGGCGCAAAAAAGCTCCTGCCGAGCTTGGCACGGCAGGAGCGGGAAAACGATAGGGGAGAGCAGATTACTTCTTCTGCTGGGTGGGGCCGTAGTTGGCAGCACCGGTGTAGATGATGTCTTCGGGAGTGGGCAGCACTTCGGGCTTGGTCAGGTCGCGCTGGAACAGACGCAGGTGCTCGCCGAAGGGCATGATCTCGATAACGTCGGGACCGCGCCATACAACATCGTACTCACGGCCGGCGGCCTTTTCCTTCTTGATGATGGTGCGGATGGGGTGACGCAGCTCCAGCTTGTCGCCCTTCTTCAGGCCGCGAACGATGATCTTGCCATCAACTTCTTCGAAATCAACGACCTTGCCGTTGACCCAGGTCTTGACGTTCTTGCCCATCCACTCATAGCGGCGGAAGCCGGCGTCGCCGTCCTGCTTGAGCTTGATAGCCATGCGGCCGTGATCGGGATACTGCATGGTGAGCACGTACTCGTCGGTCTTCTTATCCATGGGAACGTTGACGATGTAAACGCCATCTTCCTTGGTAACAGCAGCGTCCCAAACGATCTTCAGGCCGATGGGGGCGATACCTACGCAGCAGCCGGCGATGGAACGGAACTTGGAGAGGGAAATGCTGTTGGGCAGAGAGCCGCCGGTGTAGCCGCCGATCATGCGCTTGTCGATGTCGTGGTAGCTGATGCCAACTTCATCGGGCTTGGTGTTGTCAACGGTAACGTAGGAGGCGCTGGTGATCTGGTTCTCAACCAGCATGTTGCGGGCGAAGAGGTTCAGATCGTTGAAGTACTCGGGATAACCGGCCTGGGTCAGTTCCCAAGCGGCGTGCAGCATGTCCTTGATGCAGCAGGTCTCGCAGTGCTCTTCATCCATGGGATGCCACTGAGCATACTCGGGGACCCAACCGAAGCTGGAGGACAGGGAGCGGATGTAGTCATAGATGCCCTTACCGGCCTTGAGGTAACGGTCTTCGCCGGTAACCTTGCCCAGACGGATCAGACCGATGGCTACCCAGCCGGCGGAGTGAACGTGGCCAAAGAACTCCATCTTATAGTTGAAGTAACGGCTGGCGCCCAGCAGGAAGTTGGCCATACCGCGAGCCAGATCCAGAGCAACTTCGTCGCCCTTGATCTCGTAACGCTCAACCAGAGCCAGCAGCATGATGCTGTTGCGGATGCTCTGTTCGCCGCGGCCGGTGTGGCGGGTCATGTCGAAGCCGCCGTCCTGCAGGTATACGTCGTTGGGGAACTCGTAAATGGGCTCGGTCTCATGGAAGTCGCCGGACCAGAAGGTACGAACCTTGCGCTCGTGAACCAGAGAACGCATGCCGCGGACCAGGCCGGAAATGCGGGCCTCGATCTCCTCATCGTCGGGGAACTTCTTGCTCAGACGGTTCAGAGCAGGCAGGATGTAGCCCATCTCATGGAAAGAGGAGTGCATGGTGTGGGTCCAGGGATATTTCTTATGATAGCGCAGGCCGTGCTCGCCCCAGCTGGAAAGCAGGTGGCGCTGGAAGCTGGCCAGCTTGTCAGAACCTTCGTCGGTACCCAGCAGCTGCTGCATGCTGTCCAGACCTTCGTACCAGGAACCGATCAGCTCGGCGTCGTCAACGCGGCAGTGAGCGGCTTCGGCGGGCTTCTTGTTAGGCAGGATCAGCCAGTAGGGCAGATTGTCCTCAGAGGGATCGACCATGGTGGTGATGTAGTTGAGGGAACGACGTGCCATGGCCACGGGGTCGAAATGCTTGTAGCGATTCATGGAAAGGCTCCTTCCTGATGTGTGCATAGTGTCGAGATTAACCTTGTCTATTCTACCACCATCATGCAAAAAGATAAAGAGCAAATCGTAATTTAAGTGAAAAACGCACAAAAAAATTTTATTTTTGAAGCTTGAAACGTATTTTTGATGCATTTGTCACAAAAAAATGCTCAAAATCATGTTTTTAGCCTTGACAGAATCGCCTTGTCGATTTATGCTGTTACAAGAACAAAACAGGCATGCCATGCCCAACCATGGGATACCTGCAACAAACAGCAAAGGAGAGTATCCACATGAGTGTCAAGGCACCCGCGGTCAAGACGTCGCAGTCCCTGGGCTTCCGCATCAAGAAGCACAAGCTGCACCTGATGATGATCATCCCCGTCATGGTCTGGTACATCATCTTCAAGTATCTCCCCATTTACGGTGTTACCCTTGCTTGGAAAGAGTTCTACATTCTGAAGGGCATCGCCGGCAGCCCCTGGGTTGGCTGGGTCAACTTCGAGCGTCTGCTGATGAGCTACGACTTCAAGAACGTCTTCACCAACACCCTGATCCTCGGTTTCTGGAACTTCGTTATCGGTTTCCCCGCTCCCATCATTCTGGCTCTGGCTCTGAACGAGCTGCGCGGCAACGTGTTCAAGCGCGTAACGCAGACCATCAGCTACCTGCCCCACTTCGTAAGCTGGGTTATCCTGACCGGTATCTTTATGGAAGTTCTGTCCCCCTCCCGTGGTCCCATCGCCGCTCTGTTCCGTGCATTCGGCGCTGAGCCCATCTACTTCCTGGGCGATCCCAAGTGGTTCCGTTTCACCATGGTTGCCACCGGCGTCTGGAAGGGCCTTGGCTGGGGTTCCATCGTTTACCTGTCCGCTCTGTCCAGCGTAAACGAAGAACTGTACGATGCTGCCCGCGTTGACGGCTGCGGTCGCTGGAAGCGTATCTGGCACGTAACCATCCCCGGCATCACCCCCACCATCACCATCATGTTCATCATGGCCATCGGCTCTCTGGTTGACGACAACTTCGACCAGATCTTCAACATGCTGACTCCTGCCACCTATAAGGTCGGCGACGTTCTGGGTACTTACATCTACCGTCAGGGCGTTACCTACATGGACTACAGCTATTCTACCGCTACCGAACTGTTCCGCAACGTCATCTCTCTGGTGCTGGTTGTCTTCACCAACGAAGTTGCTAAGCGCGTGAACGAGTACGCTCTGTGGTAAGGAGGAGAGAGAACATGACTGCAATTGCTAAGAAAATGAAGCCCAAGGGCTATATCAGCGAGAGCAAGTTCGAAGGTGTATCCCAGTTCGTGCTGAAGCTGATCTTCGTGATCATGAGCATCACTTTCATCTATCCCTACTGGCACGTGCTCGTACAGAGCTTTGAAAACCCCAACTTCGTTAACGCTGCCGGTTTCAAACTGTGGCCCAAGCAGTTCGAAGTTGACGCTTACCGCCAGATGTTTGCTGCCCAGTACCTGTGGAGCGGCTACGCCAACACCCTGAAGGTTTGCTTCATGGGCTGGGCCCTGAGCATCAGCGCTGTTGTACTGTGCGCCTACCCCCTGTCCAAGAAGGATCTGCCCTTCCGCGGCATCTTCACCACCATCGTTATCGTTACCATGTTCATCTCCGGTGGTCTGATCCCCACCTACCTGCTGGTAACCAACACCCTGGGCATGAAGAACACCTACTGGGCCATCCTGCTGCCCCACATCGTAAGCGTATCTCACATCGTTATCGCCCGTAACTTCTTCATGGGCCTGCCCGCAGGTCTGGAAGAAGCTGCCACCATCGACGGTGCCAACAGCTGGCAGATCCTGTTCAAGGTCATGCTGCCCCTGTCTACTCCCGTTCTGGCTACCATCTCCCTGTGGGTCGTCGTCAGCAACTGGAACGCTTACTTCAACTGTCTGCTGTACATCACCGACAGCACCAAGTACGTTCTGCAGGTTGTTCTGCGTCGAATCATCCTGACTGACTCCGCTGCTCTGACTCAGGTTGACGCCGAGCTGTCCAACACCCTGGAGACCTCTACCGAAACCCTGCGTGCCGCCTCCATCATGCTGGCAACCATCCCGATCATCTGCGTGTACCCCTTCGTGCAGAAGTACTTCGCCAAGGGCATGCTGATGGGCTCTCTGAAGGGCTAATCATTGGTTGGATGGCGCATAAGTGCGCCTGAAGATAATAAAAAATTCTTAGGAGGAGATCCCCATGAAGAAGCTTGTATCCCTGCTTCTGGCTCTGGCCATGCTGTTCACCTGCACTCTGGCCATGGCTGAACTGGACGTGAGCAAGGTCGTTTCCGATCCCAGCGAGAAGTTCACCATCGCTTGGCTGGGCGGCCACGACACCACCCCCATGGAAGAAGACAGCCTCGTAATCGCTTGGCTGGAAGAGAAGTTCAACGTTGAACTGGACTGCTGGTTCGTTGACCGCTCCAGCTACGACGAGCTGCTCACCACCCGTATCATCGGTGGCGACGTTCCCGACATCTTCCTGATGGAAAACAACAACCAGTTCGCTAAGTTCGTTAAGCAGGGCGTCTGCCTCGAGCTGCCCATCGAAGTCATCCAGCAGTGCATGCCCAACAGCTATGCCTGGCTGATGGAATACGATCCCAGCTGCTTCGACAACGTTAGCTACGACGGCAAGAACTACGGTCTGCCCCGCGTTAACGGCGACGGTCAGTACAACTACGCTCCCATGTGGCGCGCTGACTGGCTGGACAAGTTCGGCTACGTTGACACCGTTCCCATGACCCTGGCTGAGGCCGAGGAAGTCTTCTACAAGTTCGCTAACGAAGACCCCGACGGCAACGGCGTGAAGGACACCTACGCTCTGTCCAACACCGGTCTGCTGCCCATCTACGGCGCTTTCGGCGCTCTGCCCGATCGTTGGGTTGACGACGGCGAAGGCAACCTGGTTTACGGTGCTGTTCATGCTGGCATGAAGGACGCTCTGACCCTCCTGGCCAAGTGGTACAAGGACGGCCTGATCGATCCCGAGTTCGTTACCGGCGAAAACGCTGGCGGCCACTGGTCCCTGTCCATTCCCTTCGAAAATGGCGTAATCGGCTTCAGCTCTCCCGGTGCCTTCTACCAGGCTACCCCCGACTTCGACGGCCCCACCAACGATGAGACCGGCGAAGGCGGCAACTTCAACTACGGCAAGACCGTCCGTACTCTGGCTAACAACCCCGAGTTCGGCTACGAAAAGGTTCGCATTGGTTACAACCCCGTTGGTCCCGACGGCTACCACGGCGGCGACTCCTGGGGCTTCACCACTTCCGAAGCTCTGGTCTTCTCCTACAAGCTGGCTGAAGAACCCGCTAAGCTGGCCCGCGTTCTCGAGATCGTAGAAGCCATCGGCTCCGACTACGACACCTGGTGGAAGATCTTCAAGTGGGATCTCGAGCCCGAGAACTACAACTACGACGAGCTGCTGGGCTACGTTCCCGTTGATCCCACCTACGATCGCGCTGCGAAGTACGGCGAG
>JAZKYW010000145.1:0-3983 GCA_045612325.1 Candidatus Limiplasma sp.
GCTATCGCTCCGTAGCGGAGCAGCAGGAGCTTTTCAACGAGCGTATGGAACGTCTCAGCTCCCGCTATTCCAACGAGCGCCTGATCGCTGAAACCAAGAAGGAAGTCAACTATCCCGGCACCAGCGACTACCACAGCGGTATGAGCTTCCGTATGGATGTTTATCAGAGCGGCAACACCGAGCTGAACAAGCAGAAGTTCCAGGCTGAAAGTCAGCAGGGTGCATGGCTGACCGAAAACTGCTGGCGTTTCGGCATTGCGTTCCGTTTCCCCACGAAGGATTTTCCCAACACCAGCTGGGAAGATAAGAGCTACAAGACCGGCGTATCCTCCAACCTGAACCTGTATCGCTACGTTGGTAAGGCTCACGCCGCTGCCATGAAGGTCATGGGCTTCTGTCTGGAAGAGTACATCGAGTTCCTGATCGATCATCCTCACATCACCATTTATGAGGATGGCGCGCTTGCTTACGAGATCGTTCGTCTCAAGGGCGCTAACGCCAACACTTCCTATCAGCTGCCTGTTCCCAATCCTGCCGTCAGCTATCAGGCCAGCCTTGATAACATGGATGGCATCGTAATGGCTTACAGCTACAAGTAAATGAAATATAAAGAAACGCCCGAAGCATTTCGCTTCGGGTGTTTCTTTATGCTGTTACATCGGCAATTTCGTAAGGGATCATTTTAGCGAGCGTTTCGGGAGTTACTTCCACCTGATAGCCGACTTTTCCCGCGCTGAAGATGAGAGTTTCACATAGGAGAACGGTTTCATCTACAACGGTATGAAACTGTTTTTTCATGCCGATGGGGGAACATCCGCCGTGAATGTAGCCCGTTAAAGGCAGCAGCTCTTTGCTTTTGAGCATCTCGATGCTCTTTTCGTGAACGGCGGTAGCGGCTTTCTTGAGGGAAAGTTCCTCTCCAACAGGAATGACGAAAACGTAATTCTTGCGGGAAGCGGCTACGGTAACAAGCGTTTTGAAAACGTGGGTGGGGTCCTGGCCCAGCATTCGAGCCACTTCTACGCCGCTGGGAACGTTTTCGGCGGGATATTCATAGGCTTCGTAAGGCAGCTTTTGTCCGTCGAGAAGCCTCATCACATTGGTTTTTTCCATGTGTCAGCCTCTGATCAAAGGGGATCGATGGGAGCGTTGCAGTTGAGACAGGGAAGCAGCGTTCTGTTGTAGCTGCGCAGGTCGCTGTAGGGGAAGCTGGCGTCAAAGGGAAGGTAATCCTTTGCTACGCTGGGACACTGGGGATCCATATGGTAATAGTTGCCGCCCTGATTGTAGTACAGAAGCGTGCTTGCGGGGGGAGCGGGAGTGACCGTCTCACGGGGAGGTTCGGTCACGGCGCCGGAACCCTGCGTTTTGACTACGTTCTCTTCTTCGGCGGTGTTGACGCTGGTATCGTTGGTGGCAAGGGAGTTGGGGTTGACGTACCAGTCATTTCCTTCCTTGACCATCATGATCATAAAGCGGTATACCACAGGCGCCTTACCGGTATTTTTATTGATGGTAGCACGCATGGTGATGGTGCGGCTGCTGTCGGTTTCGGTGCCGGCAATCTCTTCAATGACAAAATCTTCGGGTGTGCGGTTCTTCAGTTCAAGGAAGAGTGCGGCAGCGGGGTCAGACTGCTGATTGCACCAGCTGGGCTGCACATAGTTGACCATCTCGGAGGTGTTGTTGATCTTCCACAGCTCCATAAAGGAGGACAAACGCTTTTCGGCTTCGGAAGGGCCGGTCACGATGGGAGCAGGGGTTTCAGTGGGGGTGACCACGGCAGCCTGCATATTTTCATCCGTGGAAGGCGCAGGAGTTTCAGTCACCACCTGAACGGTTTGCTGCGGAGACTGCTGATTCAACGTGCCGGAGGCCTGACGTGCGCTGCTGCCGCCCTGCATGACCATTGCAATGGTCGTGATGCAAAGAGCAACATAGACGATGCTGACCACCAGACGGGAAGTGGGGGTGTAGAGCTGACGGTACCACATGCCGCCCAGACCCACAACGGTAAAGCCAATGAAAATGTAACGCAGTACATCCATATTGGCGGATACAAACAGGCAGGGGATAAACAGAAGCGGCAGCAGGATGAAAATGATGATGCCCCACAGCTTGTCTGCATCAAAGCTTGCCTGTCGAGGGGGAGTAGCAGGGGTATTCTGCTGGATGGTAAAGCCGGGCTGGTGGGTTACGGGCTGCAGCGGAGGGAAGCCCTGAGGCTGGGGCTGTGCGGGCTGAAAGCCCATGGGCTGCTGCACAGGCGCGGACTGAACGCCGGAAAAGGGCGGAATGGTCTGCTGCGGCGCTTTGGGAGCGCTCCAGCCGATTTGCGGAGCCTGAGGGGCAACGGGCTGCATGGGCGTTGTCTGCTGCTGTGCGGCAGTGGGTACAAAGCCCTGAGCGCGTCCGTTAAATCCCTGTGCGGGAGCATTCGTCATTGCGCCTGCACGCAGCGGAGGCTGCTGGAAAGATGCGGGAGGCATCTGATTCTGTACAGGAGGAATCTGAGAATAGCCCGGCTGTACAAAAGACGGCGCCGCAAAAGTTGCCTGTACAGGCTGCTGCATCGGTTGCTGCATGGGCTGCTGAGGATACTGCACAGGCTGCTTGGGAGCAGCGTTAAAATAAGAAGGGGTAGGCATGCTGCCGGCCTGCGGCGACTGCATTTGATAAACAGGCTGCTGATAAGCCTGCTGCAGCGGTACGCCGACGGTAGGGTCGGGTACCTGCGTAAAATCGGGCGCTTCGGGCGCCTCGTGCATGGGCATGCTCTTTTTGGAGCCGCGCTTGTTCATGCCGTAGGCAGGTGTGTAGGTATATTTGGTTCGATTGCCGTTCATGCTGAATCTCCTTGCAAAACTTTCCATAAGGAAATGGGCGAAAATATGCAAATAAGCATACTCTGTTCTATTATAACACATATTGCACCTTTGTAAACACAGAGGCTTCAAAGTATGAATAAAAAGATAAGAAAAAATGACGAAAGTTAAATATATAACCAATTGCTTCCGGAAAAGGCTGATTTGGTTACCAGAAAAGCTGCATGAATTGAAGCAAATATGTAATAATTTTGAACGGCAATCGTTACTGGAAATCAGTTGCACAAAAGGCAACAATCATGTATAATTATTGCGACCCATTGTGTTTCGACATGATTGGTCAGCATTGTGGGCGGGATCCCGCCACGCAAGGAGGCGCAAGGCTTTATGGAATGTAAAATCAAGAATGACAACGGCACAATCTACATCACCGAAGATGTTATGCTCAAGGTTGTCGGTTACGCCGCCCTGGAGTGCTACGGCATCGTAGCTATGGCCAGCAAGCGTGCCAAAGACGGCTTTGTACAGTGGCTTGGCCGCGAGAATCTGTCCAAGGGCGTGCAGCTTAAGCTTGTCGATGATATGATCGATGTGGATTTGTTCATCATCGTGGAGTACGGCATTTCCATTGCCGAAGTCTGCAAGGCCATCGGCGAACAGGTCCGTTACAAACTGGAGAGCATGACCGGCGTTAAGGTACGCCGTGTAAACATCGCTGTAGAAGGCGTTCGCGTCTGACGGGCGACATGTGTCAGGAGGAATGACTTTTGATTCAGATCAAGACGATTGATGGCGTGCTGCTGCGAGATATGATCGTGCCCGGCGCTGCCATGCTGGAAAAGAACCGCGAAGCGTTCGATGCCCTGAACGTATTCCCCGTTCCGGACGGCGATACCGGTACCAACATGAGCCTGACCATGACTTCCGCTACCCGCGAAGTAAGTCAGAAGGAATATCTGAGCGCCGGTGACGCTGCTGCTGCTGTTGCCAAGGGTGCTCTGCGCGGCGCTCGCGGCAACAGCGGTGTTATCACTTCTCAGCTGTTCCGCGGTTTTGCCCGTGCCCTGGAAGGCGTTGGGCGTGTAACGCCCGTTCAGTTCGCTGCTGCTCTCAAGCGCGGCGCTGAAACTGCCTACAAGGCTGTTATGAAGCCCAAGG
>JAZKYW010000146.1:0-2172 GCA_045612325.1 Candidatus Limiplasma sp.
AGACGATTACATCGCGGCCTTTCCCGACGTCGAGAATCGCAGAGGCGGAGGCAAAGAGCAGATCTACGCTGTACAGACAAATCTTGCTCTGAATCGTTGGGTGTATTTCGGCAATCTTGTTCCGGCTAGTACTGGAAAAGCAGTTGGAAGCGCTGCTTGCCCACCGCTAGTTTAGTATCTTGTGGTGTGGCTACCTTTTTTACCGTTTGCGCAAGCACGATTATTTTCCTTCTTAACAGCACAAAAAAGCGCCAGCGTGATGCTGGCGTTTTCGATTGTTTTGCATACGGTGAGATTGATACGCGGAGAACTTACCTTTTGTCACAAACTGCTGCGCCGCTTCTGCAGGGGGGGGACAAAACCTTGCGGTTTTAATAGCCCTGTAGGATTTATCCGTATCTATGCCCCAAAGTGATTCTCCATATTCCTGTCCTTCATCCAGTTATGTCTCTAAGATTCTTCTCGCTTTTTTGCTCCGTTACAGGAAGCAAACTGCGTTTTTTGAGCATACTTTGCAGTTTGGCAGCATCAAGCTTTGCGAATGCACAATCTTTTTCGCAGGCAAGTGCAGCCATTACACCGGCTGCTTCACCGGTAGCCATCAGGGTGGCTTGTACGCGGAGTGATGCGTATGCGTGTGAATCAGCGCTCAGGCAGCGTCCGGCTACCAACAGATTGGAGAACTTTTGAGGAATCAACGTAGTATGAGGGATACCAGGCGCATGAGCAAGCGGTGTAAGCTGCTGCGATTGACTGGTGGCACTGTGGATATCCATAGGGTGAGCGCAGCGCGATACGGCGCATTCAGGTTCTATTTCCAAAAGCATGGATTCCAGCGTCATGCAGCCAATGCCCGCAATGCGTTGTGTTTCCCGCACGCCTGCGCCTACGCCGGATGCTGCAATGCTGCAGTGTTTGAACTCAGGATATTTTTCGCGCAGCAGCGCAACAATGGCAAACATATCCTCCCGCAGCAAAAGCTCTGTGCGGGTGCGTTCGGCACGGTCGGCAGCGTTTCCGGCACGGCGGGTGATGTTAACGGCTATTGCGTTTCCTTGCACAAGCGAATTGAACCATGGGCCGCCGAATTGTGAAAGCCGGCCTTCTGCCATGCAGGAAGCGAGATAGGCATGAATCTCCTGCTGACAGGAGCCTCGTCCGTTTTTACCGTCGTGATGAATACTGTCACGCAGAAGCGGTGTCGTAACATCAACACCTTCCAGCAAAAAGCACAGGGACATGGGCTGCAGTTCATCCGCCGACTGCATGGGAACTCCTGCTTTCCGGCACAGAACAGCATCACCGGTTGCATCGATAAAGCAACGGGCACTAAGTGCTTCTGCACCGCTTGGACCTTCAAAAACGATGTGTGTGATCCGGTCGTCAGCGATGATACAGTCCGTCAGACAGGCGTTAGTGTATAGCGCTACGTCTTCCTGCACAAGCATGCGCTCGCACAGCAGTTTGTAGCTTTCTACATGGAAGGACACATGACCTTTGGGCAGTTCCACCTGCGCAGCGTTCATGGCTTGTAGGCGTTCAACAAATTCCCACGCAATGCCCCCAATTACGCGTCTGCCTTGATGGAAGAAGCCGCTGATGGGCACCACATAACCTGCTGTGGCTGTGCCGCCAAAAAAGGAAAGTTTCTCCACCAAAGCCGTTCGCAAACCAGCACGCGCAGCAGAAATGGCTGCCGTAAACCCTGCGGGGCCGCCCCCGGCAACGACCACATCGTAGTTGCCACTTAGAGGTACCTTTTTATGCAACAGAATTTCATCAGTCATCAGCAGGCTCCTCTTCTTTGGGGAGTGCGCATAAGGTGTATATGCCGCCCGCGCAGGTGTTGAGCATCAGATTGCCGCAGTAGATCGCGCAGCTTTCCAGTTCCTCGCCGTGAAGGGCTTCATCCAGATTGCGGATGTGCGCTGTGAGCTTTTTCTGTTTGAGATCAAAAACCATGATCTCATCAGGATAATTCTGCTCAGGGAGGCCGAAGGTATAAATCAGCTTGTCGCCTGCCAGCAGACCGCCCTGCGTGAACGCCGTGTCGGACGGAATGACGAACTGATCGAGAATATCTTCTGGAGTCAGATGAATCAGTGCGCCGTCCGAAAGAGAGGGCAGCGGAAATTTGGTGATAATGAACGAATTGTTTTCGCTCTCGGGAAC
>JAZKYW010000147.1:0-35732 GCA_045612325.1 Candidatus Limiplasma sp.
GGATTCGATCCCTCTCAGATGGGCGGCATGCCCAACATGGGCAATATGCCTGACATGAGCAACCTGCCCGCAGGATTTGATCCTTCCAAAATGGGCGGCTTCGGTCAGCAGCCTGCTGCAACGGAAGCCCCCGAGGCGACCACCGCGCCCGATGCCAATGCGGGCGCAAGTGTGACGGGAATGCCCGACATGAGCGGCAGACCCGACAGAGGCGACAGGCCCGAGGGTTTTGATCCTTCGCAGATGGGCGGTTTCGGCGGCTTTGGCGGCATGAACAGTTCGGACGTCAAGCTCCAGTACAGCGATGACGCCCCCGCAAGCTATCCCAACATTTTCAACAGCGCCAAAACGGAGATCACCGAAGCTGACAAGGCGCGGCTGATCGCGTCCCTCAAGGCACTTGGCGAAGGCGATACCTCCGTGGTGGATACCGATGCCGTGCTGCGCTACATGGCAGTTCACAATTTCCTATGCAACGATGACAGCTATACGGGCATGATGGTGCATAACTACTACCTCTATGAAGAGGATGGCGTGATGGCCATGATCCCGTGGGATTACAATCTTGCCTACGGCGGCTTTACGGGCGGCAACGCTACATCCACCGTTAACACGGGCATCGATTCGCTCGTCAGCATGGGCGGTTCGGGCGACCGTCCCATGGCTTCGTGGATCACGGCGAGCGAGGAATCGCTCAGTGCCTATCATCAGATCTATCAGGAATTCATGGATACCATGTTTGCTTCCGGCTGGTTTGAACAGGAAATCGATCGCGTGACGGCTATGATCGCCCCCTATGTGCAAAACGATCCCACTTCCTTCTGCACATATGAGGAGTTCCAAAATGCGGCGCAGATCCTCAGGAGCTTCTGCCTGAAGCGCGCCGAAAGCGTTACCAATCAGCTCAACGGTGATAACACCCGCGTGGATGCAGCCGAGCTTGACCTGTCTGCCATGGGCACCATGAACGGCATGGGCGGCTTTGGCGGCGGTGACCGCGGCGGCAATCCCTTCGGCGCAAGACGCGGCAAACAGGAGAAGCCTGCTGAGGAAAACGAAGGCGAGAAAAACAATTTCGCAATGCCGTTTGACAGAATGGGCGGCATGCAGTCTAAGACGAGCAGCCGCGAAAACGTGATTTTGCTGGCGGTATGCGTCGTGCTGCTTGCAGGTGCATGCGCTGCGGTCAAATACTATCCCAATAAACGTTAAAATCAAAAACAGGCATTCCGCAATTCGTGTGCGGAATGCCTGTTTTGCTTTGGTTCAAACAAACAGATTGTACAGCTTTTCAAACAGGGGCGAAAGCTGATAGATGATGGGTGCGTAGAGAATGGCGGGCAGAAAATCCGCAACCTTGATCTTGGTGATGCCCATCAGGTTGGTGCCGATCATGATGATCAGTAGCGAGCCTGCGCAGGTCATTTCGTTGATGGCGCCGCTGCTCATCAGCGGGGCGATGAGACCTGCAAGCAGCACCAGTCCGCCCTGGATCACAAACACGGAGCCTGCCGACAAAAGCACGCCCAGACCCAGCGTGGAAGCCAGCATCATGGAGGATACAAGGTCAAGCGTTGCTTTGGTGATCAGGATGGAGTTATTACCCGTAAGGCCCGCCTGAATGGAGCCTGTTACCGTCATGGAGCCTACGCAAAACAGCAGCGTTGCCGATACGATGCCCTCCGCGATGGATACGCCCTTGCCGTTCTTTTTGAAACGGTTTTCCAAGCCGTTTGCCAAACGGTTGATGGCGCCGTCGATGTTGAGCAGCGTACCGGTGATGGTGCCCAGCACCACCGATGCGATGAGGATCAGCGGGTTTTCACCGCTCAGGCTGCCTGAAATGCCGATGTACAGCGTGCATGCGCCAAGACCCGTCATGGCGGCCTTGCTTACTTTTTCGGGGATGCCTTTTTTAAACAGCAGGCCGATGGACGAACCCAGCAGCACTGTGATCACATTGATGATTACGCCTGTCATGTTGCCTCCTGTCAGCGGTCGATGGCTGAACGGTTATAAGCGATAGCAGCTTTCATATTAGGCGCAATCATGAGGGTTGTCAACTTGTTTTTGGGCAAACAAAAAGTCCGCATCCCGCAAACGGGATACGGACTTTGAAAAGGTGGAAACTTAAGCGTTGTAAACGTCCTCGTTCAGCTTGCCTTCGCTCTTGGCAACGGCAACGGCGGCAACGGCGTCGCCCACGCAGTTGAGGCTGGTGACCAGCATCTCGATGGGGCGGTTGATGGCCAGGATAAGGGCGTAGCCCATCATGGCAGCTTCGCCGGTAAAGCCAACGCCGGAGAGGATGGTGAACAGTACAACAGCGCCTGCGCCGGGGGCGGCGGGGGTGCCAACGCTGGCGATGAGGGCCAGCACCATGATCACGATCAGGGAGCCGATGGATACATCGTAGCCGCCTACACCGGCAAGGAACAGGGTGGCGATCACCTGCATGATGGCGGTGCCGTCCATGTTGACGGTCATGCCCAGGGGCAGTACGAAGGAAGCAACCTCGCGGTCAACGCCCAGATCGCTTACGTTGGTCTCGGTGTTCAGGGGCAGGGTGGCAGCGCTGGAACTTGTGGAGAAACCGAACACAACGACCTTGAAGATCTTTCTGATGAAGGTGAAGGGATTGAGCTTGCAGGTGAAGGCGATGTACAGGGGGTAGCCGATGAACAGATACACCAGCAGCAGTACAACAGCCAGTACCACGTAAGCGGCAGCGGGCTTGAGGTAGTTGATGCCATAGGTGGCGAAGGTGCGGCTCAGCAGCATGAAAACAGCAACAGGGCCGAACTTGTTAACAATGAAGTTGAGGAACATGACCACAACCTCGCTCAGTTCCTTGCACAGCTTGTTGATGGTGCAGTTGGAATCATAGCCCAGCTTGTTGAGGCTGAGGCCGATGACGATGGCAAGGAAGATGAGGGAGAGCACGGCGTTGTTTACGCTGAAGGTAGCGCCGATGTTGCTGGGGATGATGTTGAGGATCACATTCAGGGGGTTGGCGCCGGTGGAACCGGTGCCGGCAGCAAGACCCACGATGGTGGTGTTGAACAGACCGGCGTTGTAGCAAACCAGACCGATGGTGCCGGCCATGACCAGAGCAACGGTGGTGGTCAGCAGAAACCAGAAGAAGGTCTTGGCGGAAACGCGGCCCAGGGTGGCAGCGTCACGGATGGTGCCAATGGCCATAACGATAGAGGTGAATACCATGGGAACGATGACCAGCTGCAGGCTCTTTACAAACAGCTGACCGCAGATGTAGAACAGGCCGATGGCCTTTTCGTTGCCGCCGGCGGTGATGTCGGCAAACAGCAGGTTGTTGACGGTGGTCCAAACAGCGGAATCAGCGCCCAGCTTTTCACGCACGAGCATGAAACCCAGACCGACAATGATACCGGCGAACATGGCAATGAGCATGTTTACTGCAAGACGCTTGCTCTTGTTCTTCATTAGAAATACCCTCCACATACTTGATGTTATGACCGGATGGCCAAATCTTCGACATTTTAACAGAAGAACAATCAAAAAACAATAGGTGTCGGCAAAGTTTTTGAGGTATATTTTATATACAACACAACAGGTGTAAATGCTGTTTCAGCTGTTCAAAAAAAGCCAAAACCCCGCCGATGCAAGGGAAGCATCGGCGGGGTTTTGGAAAGGGTCATTCGCCCTCAATGATGGCAAGCATCAGGATGCCGGTAATGATGATGGCGATAAAGGCGTACTGCTTTTTGGTCAGCTTTTCCTTCAGGAAAATGCGGGAAAGGA
Organism: Candidatus Limiplasma sp.; assembly: GCA_045612325.1. Classification (GTDB taxonomy): domain Bacteria; phylum Bacillota; class Clostridia; order Christensenellales; family Aristaeellaceae; genus Limiplasma. The sequence continues at coordinate 3,781 of JAZKYW010000147.1, forward strand.
GGAGGGACACCACGCACACGGAGGAGATGATGGGGGCGGCGATGGCGCCGTTATCAGCCATGGCGTATACGTAGGTCAGCTGGCCGGCGGTCTCGCATACGGCAGCCAGCGCCTTGTCCTTCTGCTGGGTCAGCTTGCCGAAGGCAACGCCCTTCACCTTCATAAAGATGAACATGATCAGACCCACCAGCGCAAAGGTCAGCTCGTAGGATACGTTGGCTACCAGCTCGATATTCTCGGCGGTAACGTTGAGCAGGGGGCTGGTCTCCATCTCCAGGAAGTAGATATCCAGCACGCAGCCGAAGGCGTCGATGAAAGCATACAGGAAGGGCATGCAGAAGGCGATGATGGCAAGCTTCTTGCCCAGACGCTCACGGCGCAGCTTTTCGCCGCTGTTTTCCAGATAGCCGATGCCCACAACGCCCAACGCGATGATGGCAATAGCAATGCCTGCGGGCAGGGAGATGGCTTCACCAAGGAAAATCACGCACATCAGCGAGCACAGCGCGCCGGAGGTGTTTTCGATGGGGTCGGAGATGGATTCCTCGATAAAGCGCATACCGAAGAAGGAGAACGCCATCGACAGGATGTAGCAGGCAGATACAGGCAGATAGGCGATCAGGTTTTTGAAATCATAGCCGATATCGGCGGTCAGCAGGGTGTATACCGCGTGCAGACCCATCACAGCGCCAACCATGACGCAGATTTTCAGATGGCTGTACTTTTCGCGCTCAACAGCACCCTTCTTGTAAAACAATTCGGCAAGACCCCACAGCAGGGTGGTCGCCAGGGTATAAATCAACCACATGTTCGTTTCCTCCGCTTTTGTTTGTTTTGATTGGTCTTTCGATGATGCCAACGTGCAAAACCGGTGTGCGAAGCAACGCATCTTCAGCTCAATTTGCGCAGACGGAGAGCTGCCGTATTGCTGACCGATGCCGTCGGACAGGGAACAATTATAGCACCCTAACGCTGTGCTATCAAGCAAAAACAACTGTGTGCAGGCATAAAAATGCCGCAAACATTGCGTTTGCGGCTTGCTGGCACGCCCGGCGGGAGTCGAACCCACGGCCTACCGCTTAGGAGGCGGTCGCTCTATCCTACTGAGCTACGGGCGCACAACATATTGATTATAGCAAAAGGGCGGCCGTTTTGTAAAGCGTATATCGTTTTTTTCTTTGTCAAACGGGCGCGAAGAAAAGCAGTACAAAGCAAGAACTTATTGGATGAGGTGTACATGGTTGACTTTCGGGGTGCGGGAGGGTATCATCAAAGAACAGGACACTTTTGATATAAGGAGAATCACTATGGAACAGCTTCAGTTGAAGGACTTTTTGGATTACAAATTTCTTTCCGCCGTGCAGTATGCGCCGGGCGGCAAAAAGGCAGCGTTTGTGGTTTCTGAGTGCAAGGAAGAGGATAACGGCTATGAAAGCCGTCTCTACCTGTATGACGGCGCCATCCGCCAGCTGACCGACCTTGGCAAGGAGCGCGGCTTTGTCTGGCTGGATGACGAGCGCATCATGTTCTCCGCCGTGCGCTCCGCCAAGGAGAAAAAGCGCGCCGAAGCCAAGGAAGCTTTTACTTCCTATTATGTACTGGATTTGCGCGGCGGCGAAGCCATGCCTTATTTCACCCTGCCCTTTGCTGCGCAGAGAATCGAAAAGCTGGATGATACGCATTTCATGGTGCTGGGCGGCATCGACGCCAATCAGCCCGATTATTACCTCATGACCGAAGAGGAGCGCGGCAAGGTACACAAGGGCTATGCCGATGAAAAGGACTACGAAGTCTTTGATGAGATCCCCTTCTGGTTCAACGGCGGCGGCGTGCGCAACAAGCGCCGTACCGCGCTGTTCCTGGTGGAAAAGGGCGAAACGCTGAATGTGAAGCGCATCACCGAGCCCTTCGCCATGGTGCATGCCACTTGTGTTGTGGGGGATGAGATCCTCTTTGACATGGATACCTTTGAAGCCAAGCCTCACCGCGGCAGCTGCTGCGTGAAGGCCCTGAACTGGAAGACCGCCGAAGTGCGCGATGTGTTTGAGGGCAAGCTGGATCTGTCACAGCTGATCAACGTAGGCGGCAAGGTGTGGATGCTCGCTACCGAGGGCAAGCGCCATGGCATGAACGAGAACGACTGGATCTATACCCTCGACCCCGTCAGCGGCGCTGTGGAAGTGCTGCGTGAGGAAGACCACAGCCTCTACGGCAGCGTAGGCAGCGATTGCCGTTTCGGCGGCGGTCAGGCTCGTGTTGCCAAGGGCGGCAGCCTCTATAGCATCACCACCCGCGAGGGCAGCGCGCTCGTTTGCCGCATCGATGCTGACGGCAGTCTTTCCTACGTGCTGGATAAGGAAGGCAGCGCGGACTGCATCACGCTGAATGAGAACGCTGACAAGGCGCTGCTCATCGGTTTGTACGATATGAAGCTGCAGGAGCTGTACAGCGTAGACCTTGCAAGCGGCGAAATGGAGCAGCTGACCCACTTCAACGATGCTGTGATCGCCGATAAGTACATTGCTCAGCCCGAGTATATGACCGTGGAGAGCGAAGGCCTCACCATCGGCGGCTGGGTGCTCAAGCCCAAGGATTACGACCCCGAAAAGACCTATCCCGCCGTGCTGGATATCCACGGCGGCCCCAAGACCGTCTACGGCCCCGTTTTCTATCATGAGATGCAGCTGTGGGCCAATATGGGCTACTTCGTATTCTACTGCAACCCCAAGGGCAGCGACGGACGCGACAACAACTTCATGGATATCCGCGGTCACTACGGCGAGACCGATTTCAAGAACCTGATGGACTTCACCGATGCGGTGCTCGCGGCCTATCCGCAGATCGATGCAAAGCGCGTGTGTGAGACCGGCGGCAGCTACGGCGGCTTCATGACCAACTGGATCATCGGTCATACCGACCGCTTCTGCTGCACCGCCAGCCAGCGTTCCATCTCCAACTGGCTCAGCTTCTACGGCGTTGCCGATATCGGCTTCACCTTTGCCCGTGACCAGAACGACGCCGATCCCTTCGAGAGTCCCGAGAAGATGTGGAAGCAGTCCCCGCTCAAGTACGCGGGCAATGTAAAGACCCCCACGCTCTTCATCCACTCCGATGAGGACTACCGCTGCCCGCTGGATCAGGGCCTGCAGATGTACACCGCGCTGGTCGACCGCGGCGTGCCTGCACGCATGTGCATGTTCCACGGCGAGAACCATGAGCTCAGCCGCTCCGGCAAGCCCAAGCACCGTGTGCGCCGTCTCACCGAGATCACTGACTGGTTTGAAAAGTACGCCAAATAACCTTTTTGCCCGTCACAGCGGAGCGTTCTGCTGTGACGGGCAAACGTCAATGCAGACCAACGGTCGAACAGGAGAATGACTATGGAACTGAAGTATCAGGATCTTCTCATCACTGCGCAGGCAGATATAACAGCCGGAAAGCTGGACGACAACTGTCTGCGCATCGCGTGCACATGGCAGACGCAGGAGGCGCCCCAGCTGAAAATCAGCTGGCGCATGCCCATCGTGGACGTACACTTTTTGTGGCAACCGCGCTGCGGCAAGGACCGCAATCTGCCTGCACAGTGGGAGGACGGCTTTTTCAGCCGTGTATCCAGCGGCGCGCCCGTCGTATGCCTCTATGACCTGCACGGACAAAACCGCCTGACCTACGCCATTTCCGATGCGCTGAGCGAATGCAATCTGTATGTGGGCGTCAGCGAGGAAACAGCTGAGCTGATGTGCAGCATCACCGTTTCGCTGGAGGGTCACAACGGCGCGTATGAGGTCATCCTGCGCCGCGATGCATCCGACCGCCGCTACGAGCAGGCGCTGGCGGACGTTTCCCGCTGGTGGGAGACCTTCTATCCGCCCATGAACGTGCCGGATATCGCCCGTGAGCCCCTGTACTCCACATGGTACAGCTACCATCAGCAGACGATCGCCAACGAACTGGAAGCCGAGTGTGAACAGGCGGTACAGGACGGCTTTGGCTGCGTCATCGTGGATGACGGCTGGCAGACGCAGGATATGCAGCGCGGCTACGCCTACTGCGGCGACTGGGAGCCTCTCAAAATTCCTGATATGAAGGAGCACGTAGCGCGTGTGCATGCCCTTGGCATGAAGTACATGTTGTGGTACAGCGTGCCGTTTGTGGGCAAGCACGCCAAGATGTACAAACATTTCGAGGGCAAGTATCTCAATTTCCACGAGGAGCGCGGCACCGCTACGCTGGACCCCCGCTATCCCGACGTGCGGGAATACCTGATCGGCATTTATGAAAAAGCCATGCGCGAGTGGGATCTGGACGGGTTCAAGCTGGACTTTATCGACTCCTTCAGCGCAACGCGCATCGCGCCGCCCTATCAGGATGGCATGGATTGCCGCACGGTGGAGGAAGGTGTTGTAAAGCTGATGACGGGTGTGAAAGATACGCTGCAAAAACTGAAGCCCGATGTGCTCATCGAGTTCCGTCAATCCTACATCGGCCCCGCTATGCGCCTCTACGGCAACATGTTCCGCGTGGGCGACTGCCCCGATGACCTCATCAGCAACCGTGTCGGCATGGTCAGCCTGCGCCTGCTGATGGGGGAGAGCGCCGTGCATTCCGACATGCTGATGTGGCATCCCGAAGAACGCGTGGAAAATGCCGCCGTGCAGATTCAGAACATCCTGTTTGCCGTGCCGCAGATTTCCGTGCGTCTGGCAGAAGTGCCGCAGGAACATCGCCGCATGCTTCGCTTCTGGATGCAATTCATGCACGAACACCGCAAGCTGCTGGCTGCGCCCATCCGCGCTGACCTGCCGCAGATGCTCTATCCCATCATCCGCACAAGGCTGGAGGATGAAGCCGCCATCGCCGTATACGCTCCCGGGCAGGCGGTTGAACTGGATGACGCCAATACCACCTACCTCGTCAACGCTGCCGACAAGCAGGGCGTGATCGTTCGTTCTGCCGATGCCCGCAAGGCGGAGGTGTACGATTGCTGCGGTGAATGGCTGCAGCGCTGCGACCTCTCCGCGGGGCTTGCCATGCTGGATATCCCCCTTGGCGGCTATGCGAAAATCACCAAGTAAATGCAAACAGCAGCCTTCCAAGCAGGAGGGCTGCTGCTTTTTCTGACCGTCCGACAGCCTGCGTCGGCATTCGACCATCCCCGCGCCCGCCGCCCCTTGACAAGCTTTGCCATACGAAGTACAATATTTTGTGCGCGCGCCCGTAGCTCAGTTGGATAGAGCGTCAGACTCCGACTCTGAAGGCCATGCGTTCGAATCGCACCGGGCGTACCATAGCATCCTGCAACCTGTACGGTTGTAGGATTTTTCTTTTGTTTTACCAGGTTGAACATCCTTTTTTTACCCCCAAAATCCCCTTCGGAAACGCGCAAAAAAACGGTAAATTATTTTGATAATTCTATTGATTTTGGGTTGGAAAAGAGTATAATGGGGAACGGTTTTTTGCCCGGCTTGCGCCAGGGAAAAAGCCAAAGATACCATAGAAACACTCAACGGCATGCAGCTTAGGCAGCATGCCCGATTCTTTGCCAAAAAGAGGGGAATAACATCATGCTTGGACAGCCGCGCGTACGACGTTTGCCTTTGCTGAATCTCGGTTTCCTGTATGCACTGAAAAGGGCGCTGATGAAGCTGGTTGCCTTTTTCAACGCCAACGTGGTGATGACCGTTGCGCTGTGTGCCGCTCTTGCAACCAGCATCGTGGTGCCTGTAGACGCGCAGTATCTGGGCTACTTTGATGTAAAGACGCTGTCCTGCCTGTTCTGCGTGCTGGCGGTAGTGTGCGCGCTGAAGAATATTCAGTTCTTCTACATTCTGGCAGGCCGAATCGTTCGCCTGTTCCGCAATGCGCGCATGAGCGTGCTGGCGCTGGTGTACATCACCTTTATCGGCTCCATGCTCATCGCCAACGACATGGCGCTGCTGACCTTTCTGCCTCTGGGCTATTTTGTACTGTCCTCCACCAAGAAGGAAAAGTACATGGCTGTTACCTTCATCCTGCAGAACATCGCGGCCAATCTGGGCGGCATGCTGACCCCCTTTGGTAATCCGCAGAATCTGTATCTGTATACCAAGTTCGGCATTCCTACGAACGAATTTATGCAGATCATGTTCCTGCCCTTCACCGTGGCCATCCTGCTGATCACTGCCTGCTGCCTGATCTTCGTCAAGGCGGAGCCGCTGGAAGTGAAGGATGAAGAGGTCAAACTGCCCGTCAAGCGCACGATCGTGTATCTTATGCTGTTCGCGCTGTCCATCGCCATTGTGTTCCGCGGCATTCCCTACTGGATCGGTCTGGTGGTGATCCCCATCGCGCTGTTCTTTATGGATCAGAAGGCGCTGAAGGATGTCGATTACCCCCTGCTGCTGACTTTCGTTTTCTTCTTCGTTTTCGCGGGTAACATGGCCCGTATCGAGCCTGTGCGTGCGCTGTTCTCTTCTCTGATGGAGCGCAGCACGCTGCTGTTCAGCGTTCTGTCCTGTCAGGTGATCAGCAATGTACCCTCCGCCATCCTGCTCAGCCAGTTCACGGGCAATTATGCCGAACTGCTGGTAGGCGTGAACATTGGCGGCGCAGGCACGCTGATCGCTTCTCTGGCCAGCCTGATCACCTTCCGCCAGTACACCAACCACAACCCCGGCAAGACCGGTCACTATGTAAAGCTCTTCTCCGCCTTCAATTTCAGTTTCCTGTTTTTGCTGACGGGCATGATGATGCTTGTGGGAATCTAACCATTGCAAAACGGCGCTCGGTTAAAAACCGAATGCCGTTTTTGTTTGCAACGAGCACCTTGTTGTGCTATCATGAAGAAAACCTTCATGAAAGGTGAAGATGCTGCGTATGGAACCCAGGGATTATACTGTTATTCGAATCGAAGGCGAGTATGCCTATCTTCGTGCCGATGACGCACCGACAGACGAACCGCTTTTCATTGCCATGGCACTGCTTCCCCCGGAGGTCGACATTGGCACCAGACTGCATTGCGAAATGTTCTGTTATACGGTCATCGAGTAAGAGAAAGACTCCCCCGGAATCTTGCGGGGGAGTCTTTTTTATGCCTGCCAATCCCACAGGTTGGCGGGTTCGGTTTTCAGCGGCTGCTTCGAGGCGAAGAACAGCACGCTGCTTTGGGCGGGTACTGATACGTAGCTTGTTTCGCGGACGGATGTGTTTTCGCTGTGAAGCCTGCGCAGGTACCATTCGTCATCGCCGAGGATATGCGTCCAGTCGCAGGGGATGACCATGTCGCGGGCAGTGGGGTTAAAGAAAAAGGCCAGTTTGCCCTGCTGCGCATCCGCGGTCAGGATGATATCATCCCGCTTGTCCTGCCAATAGGGGAAACGGTTGCGCACGAAGCCCCGGGGGCGGATGAGGCGCAGCAGCGCCTGACGCTCGGCGGACAGTTCATGCACGGGGTCGGAGGTGGTGACCACGCCGCCCGACAGCGCCTGCAGCAGGGCAAGCGCCTCGACCTGAGGCGGCTTGAGATGAGTGTGGAAGTCGCGCAGCAGCACGGCGTCGGGGTCGTTCTGCCAGTAGATGTTGTTGAAATACTGGTCTGCGCATACTTCGCGAATCATATTGACAGGGCCGAAGTTGGTCTCTGACCACTGCGCGCCCACATCGCCTGCAATGCGCATCATATCCACGCAGCCGACGGCAGGCATGAAGGGGGAGATGCAGCCAAGCCACAGGCTTTCTTCGCCGATGACCTCGCGTACCTTAACCAAAAACTCGCGGAAATACTCGTAGGACGTTTTGCCCGGGGTGTGGCGCTGTACCGTGGAGGAATCCTGTACGCCCCAGGATAAAAAGTCGGTCTTGTATAGCGTATAGCCCCAGCTGCGCAGCGTACGGAAAACGTTGAGGATATACGCCATCGCATCGGGATGGCTGGTATCCAGCACATAGTAGTCGCTGTCGCGATAGCCCCAGGGTTTGGGTTCGTTATAATGCCGCCAGCAGGTCACATAGCTGCCGTCATTGTAGCGAAGCATCCAATCGGGATGTTCGCGGAACAGCCGGGAGCAATCGCCTACCATGTACGGGCCTACCCAAATGCCGGGCTGAAACCCTGCTGCAGTGATCAGCTGCGCTGCTTTTTCAAGCCCGCCCGGGTAGCGCGGATGGGGCTGGAGCCAGTCGCCGCAGGAGGGGAAGTAGCCTGCATCGATCTGGATATGGCTGAAAGGCGCAAGCTCGCGGCAGCGGGCAAAGCCGTCCAGATATTCCCCCAGTATTTCCAGATCGATATTGTGATACAGATAGTACCACGAACACCAGTGGAAAGCAGGGCTTTTTGGCGTGCGCGCACCCATGGTGCGGGCGATTTGCCTTGCACAGTCAGTCAGCAAATCGGAGATGTCGCTGCCTGCGGTGAAAAACAAATCGGGCAGGGCAACATCATCCGCGCCTGTACCTTCAAGACTGACGAAGGAAGAAAGCTTTCCTTTTTCCGTTTGATAGTGAACGCGGTATCGGGCGTTATCCTTTGCGTACACGGCACAGCAGCCCTGTTCATTGGTCAAACCGACCAGTGTGTTGGAAAGCACGTCTTCATCTGCCTCAACAAAGCCCGACGGCCCGCCGATGCCATGCCCCTGCCGAAACAGGCGTACGCAGCCTTTCATTTGGGCATTTGCAAAGGGGGAAATATCGTGCGCACCGCCCAAACCGATGGCGCGGCAGCTGACCGTAATGCCGCGGGCATCTTCTGCAGCACGCAGAATAAGCTTGCCGCCTGCAAGGGTGAAAACGGCTTCGTTTGCTGTAACTTCACAGAAAACAGGCCGCAGCGGCACGCCGTCAACAGCCGGGTACGCGCCAAGCAGCGAAATTTGTCCAAGGGTTATATCAAGACTGCCGTCCGGGTAAAACTGAAACGACATGGATTTTTCCTCCCGCAGGGTTTTGTCTATTTTATCACAGATGACGACGTTTGCGAATAAGGTGATTTGCTGAAATGCATTTTCATTTTATATTGACACCGTCTTGCATGAAGCCTATAATTCAAATCAGGAAACATTCGCGGAGCGCATATGACCGTTGGTTGTGCGTGGAAAAGGAGAATATGACCCATGATGCAGTTCAAACCCAACAAGAATCTGGAAAGCTATGATGTTTATCCCAAGGTGTTTGCCATTGGTAAGACCGCGACCATTCATATCCGTCAGCTGGGCAGCAAGACGGGCCGCAATGTGGACGGTCGTCTGCCTGAGTTCATCCCCGGGCAGGAGTATAAGCTGATGATCGCCTCTCTGGAAGGCGGCAGGGATATTGAATGGCCCATCAGCGCCGACATGCCCGTGCAGCCCATCGTTTGCGATGAGAACGGCAATTTCACTTTCGAGCACACCTTCACGGCGGAGGGTCAGTACTTCCTGCGCTTTATGGATGCGGAGGACAGGCGCATCAACCAGTTCCCCGTTTTCTGCGTAGGCGAGGACCTTGTGGGCCGTTATCCCTTCCGCGGCGACCTGCACCTGCACAGCTGCCGTTCCGACGGCCGTCAAGAGCCTGAGATCGTTTGCGCCAACTATCGCCGTCATGGCTATGACTTCCTGGCCATCACCGACCATGAGCGTTACTTCCCCTCTCTGGATGCGCTGCGCTTCTACAAGGATGTGCCGATCGAACTGAACATCCTGCCCGGTGAGGAAGTGCATCCTCAGCCCGTGGACGGCATGCGCGAGCCTGTGCACATCGTCAACTTTGGCGGCGAGTATAGCGTAAACGCCATGGTGGAAGGCCTTGCCACCAACTCCCGCGGCAAGGATCCCTCCGTGCGCAGCCTGTACGGCGAGTGCCCGCCCGTGATGACCAAGGAAGAATACGATGCGCTGATGAAGAAGCTCATCGCCGAAAGCGACGTGCCCGAAGGCATCGAGCCCTTCCCCGCCGTGTGCTGCAAGTGGGTCTTTGATGAGATCCATAAGGCAAACGGTCTGGGCATTTTCTGCCATCCCCGCTGGATCTCCAACATGGTAAACGTGCCCGAGCGCTTTACCGATTACCTGATGGATACCAAGCCCTTTGACGCCTTCGAAGTGCTCGGCGGCGAACTGTACTACGAGCAGAACGGCTTCCAGGCGCTGCGCTATTATGAGGACCGCGCCAAGGGCCGCAACTATCCCGTGGTAGGCAGCACCGACAGCCATAACTCCTATGAATCCTACGAAGAGGCGCTGATTTGCTCCACCATCGTTTTCGCTCCCGAAAACGAGCGCAAGACCCTCATTCAGGCCATCAAGGATTATTACTCCATCGCGGTGGATACCATCAGCGAGGAGTTCCGCCTTGTGGGCGATTACCGCCTGGGCCGCTATGCGTGCTTCCTGCTCAAGGAATACTTCCCCCTGCACGATGAACTGTGCATCGAAGAAGGCCGCCTGATGAAGCAGTATGCCACCGGCACCCCCGAGGAAAAGGCAGACGCCCTGCGCGTGCTGGAAGTGCTCTGCGGCCGCGTGCAGAAGCAGCGCGAAAAGTATTTCTGCTTCTGATGATTTTCAAAATCAAAGCCCCCGCGTGTCCCTGTTGGGATGCGCGGGTTTTTTGTGTTTTTGTATTGCGCTTTGGGCGTTGGTCGGGTACACTACAGATAACTGAGAACCTGACGGAGGGTTTGCCATGTACGAACAATTGAACATCCAATGTGAATATTTGACGGATACGCCCGCGTGCAAAGAATTTCGCTTCACGCTGCATAACCCCACGCACGAAGAGATTTGGCTGGAAGAGTTTGAGCTTTTTGGCACCGATGATTTGACAACGCTTGATATTTCCAAGGAGGACTGCCGTGTATTCCGCACGGGCCGTCACAAAAACGATATGCCTTCCGTGGCGCAGCTTGGTAGAATGGACGATGCTTTGCAGGATGCGCTGGGCGGCATGACGGAATCGGGCGACAGGGCCGAAAGCAGCGGAAAGCGTCTGCTCATCAGCGACCATCTGACCGTACTTGGCAGCGGCGAAAAGTGGTGCATGCTTGCCTTCATGACGGGCGATGAGCAGATGTTCGCAACGGAGATCATCCTTTCGGAAACAGGCGAATTTGTGTCGCTCTCCAGCCATGTGCAGTTTCACCGCTACATCCGTGCGGGAGAAACGCTCACGACCGAAACGCTGCGCATTGAGCAGACGGCAGACCCCGAAAAGAGCATCCGCGCGTTTGCCAAAGCAAAGGCCAAGCCCCGTCCCTCGCTGACGGAAGGGCCGCCTTCCGTGTTCTGCACATGGTATTATTACGGCCTGACCGTCACCGAAGAGGATGTGATGGTCAATCTGGAGCGGATGAGCAAACAGAAATTGCCCTTTGATGTGTTCCAAATCGACGAGGGCTGGGAAATCGCGCTGGGACATTGGGAACAGAACGAGAAATTCCCCACGCCCATGAAGGAGATTGCCTACCGCATCCGTGAGGCAGGCTACCGCCCCGGTATCTGGACCAGTCCCTTTGTGGCTAAGGAGACCTCTCCCGTGATGCTTGAGCATCCCGAGTGGATCCTGCGCGACCGCGAAGGCAATCCCTGCATCTTCCCCATGAACGATACCACGCATTATGTGCTGGATATCACCCATCCCGGTACCTTGCCGTATCTGACCGAGCTTTACCGCCACCTCACCTTTGATTGGGGCTATACCTACCACAAGCTGGATTTCACCCGCGCGCCCATGATCTACGAGGATGCGGATTTCCACAACAAGTACATCACCCCCGCGAAAGCGTACCGCGAGGCGGTCGCAGCCATCCGCAAGGGTATGGGGGAGGATGCATATTTCCTGATGTGCGGCGGCCTGTATGACCCGCTCATCGGTATGGTGGATGCGCAGCGCAGCGGCTCGGATGTGCTGTCCATGTGGTCGTCCACGGTCAACAAGGGCGGCAAGACCGCGCCGTATACCATCAAGCAGAGCCTGCTGCGCTACTACATGAATGAATGGTGGCACAACGACCCCGATGCGCTGATGATCCGCCGAAATGATCAAATGGAGCGCGGCCTGCGCCTGACTTACGGTTTGCTCAACGAGGATGAGGTGCGCACGGTGGTTGCCAATCAGCTGATCGGCGGCGGCATCGTCTGTTCCACCGAGCCGCTGGACAAGATCGATGCGGACCGCCTTGCGCGTCTGCGCCACCTGCTGCCGCCCATGCGCACGCAAGTGCAGCCGCTTGCCATGATGGATTCGGGCCGCTTCCCCGATCAGGTGCGTGTGACCTTTGATGGAGATGACCGCGTGCTGGTCGCGCTGATCAACTGGTCGGATGACGAAAGCATCCCCGCCTGCATCAAACTGGACGCGCAAACGCTCGGCGCAGCCTATGCGCAGGAGGCGCGATATGTGGTCAGCAGCTTCTTTGACGGCGACTGGCAGGCAAATATAGCGGCTGATGAAAATGTTGCCTTGGGTCAAATCGCGCCTCACAGCACCGCGATGCTGAAAATCGAGCGTCAGGCGGATAAGCCCATTGTTGCGGCGTCCGATGCGCACTTCAGCATGGGCCTTGAACTGGATGACCTTCGCATGGAGGATGGCGCAGCTTTCGCCAGGCGCCAGCCCTCCTGCTGGGACGCGCGTTACACGGTGCTTGACCCCGTAACGGGCCAAACCGCGGAGCTTATCTTTGCGGCAGAAGAATAAGAAACATCAAAAAGGATCGCCCTGCCAACGGGGCGATCCTTTTTATTTGCGGCTGAAAAAACGGTCCAGCCTGAGAAGAGCGACAGCATATACCTTGGAAGCCAGTATCAGATCCTCAATGCAGACAGCTTCATCCGCCGCATGCGGGCCGCCCAAAGCATTGGGGAAAGGCTTGCCGAGCGTGCCTGCCCCGAAGGGGATGGAGCGCGGGAAGATGCGCGAGTAAGTACCGCCGCCGCAAACATACGGCTGAGGCCTTCGGGACAGCAGTTCGCGGCAGGTTTCAAGCAGCAGGGCGATTTCGGGCTGCTTGGGGTCATCGCATCGCGGAGGGTCAATGCAAACATTTTCAAGACGAAGACCAAGCTGCTCGCAGCGTTTTGTGAGCCTGTTCAGCAGGATGCCCGACTGCTGGGTAACGGCGAAGCGTATGTTCAGATGTACTTTCAATAGGCCGCTCTGCAGGGAAAGCAGCGTGGGCACGCAGGTGGTGCGGCCTGAAAGCGTATCTGCATAGCTGATATGCAGGCCTGTTCCGTCGTCATCGGCAAGTGCCTTCAGCAAAACGCTCAGGGCCTGCTTCTCGGCAGCATCGAGCGTGCCGCTGTTCGTCAGGCACTGAAGCAGCAGCCTGACGGCGTTTGAGCCTGCCGCAGGCGCGGCGCAATGCGCAGCCTTACCATGGGCGTGCAGGGCGAATGCATCGCCATCCTGTTCCAAGGTGAGGTGGGGGAAGGACGCACACATCCCGGTCAGCTTTTGTGGGTCTGCAAGCTGCAGCACAGCCAGCGCATGGGCGGGGACGGTGTTGGGCGCATCGCCGCCTTCCAGTTTGAGCAGATTGCCCCTTGGCAGGGGCATGACCAAATCCGCCGTCAGGATGCCCTTTTCGCCGATGCCTACTGCCCACGCGCCATCGCAATTCAGCGTGAAGCGTGGCGGCTCGTGCGCGGCAAGGTAGTGGCGGATATCCCGCATTTCGCGTTCTTCATCGCAGCCTGCAATCAAACGGATATTCGAAGCGGTATCAATGCCCAGCTCCTGCATGCAGCGCAGCGTGTATAAAGCCATCAGCAGCGGGCCTTTGTTGTCAGCTGCACCGCGCCCGATGACCCAGCCGTATTTCTCGGTTGCGTCAAACGGCGGATACTTCCAGCCTGTGTCTTCCGGCACCACGTCCAGATGCCCCAGAATGCCCAGCTCGTTTTGGCTGCTGAAACCGCGTTTGATGATGCTTAGGGTATAGCCTTCATCACGTTCAATTTCAAAGCCGAAGCGCTGCGCGATTTGGGCAAAGCCTTCCAGCACTTCGTGGCATCCGCTTCCCATAGGATAGCCGCCTTCGCCGTATTCCGTTACGGAGCGGATGCTGATGAGCGAAACGAGGTCGCGCACAAATTCATCCCTGTGAGCGCGCATCCAGCGCTCTGCTTTGGCGGCGATTCGTGTGTCGCTCATCGGTCGGCCTCCCTTCATACGATTTGATGGTAGTATAAATGACAGCTGTTTGTTTGGCAAGGGCGGTTTGTAGCGCGCTTGACATGCGCACAATCTGCAAACTATAATGAATTCAGAGAAACCCTTTGCGGAGGAAAGATCATGAAACGCCTGTTGGCTATGATTTTGATATTGTTCAGTCTGATTTTGCAGGCGGCAGTATGTGAAAGTGAAACCGCGCTGACCCTGATGGTATATCTTTGCGGCAGCAATCTGGAAACCGAAGCGGGCGCAGCGAGCGCCGACCTTGCGGAGATGATGACGTATGTTCCGCGGGACGGCAGCATGCGCATTCTTGTAATGCCATCCGGCTCCAAGGAATGGCGCACGGATATCAGCACCGATGAAACAGCCATTTATGAACTGAGCAACGATGGGCTTGAGCAGCTTTGTACTCTGCCTGCACAGAGCATGGGAGAGCCGTCCGCGCTGACGGCTTTGCTGGATTACGGCTACACGCACGCGCCCGCACAGCGTTATGCGCTGGTGATGTGGGACCATGGAGCAGGCCCCAACATGGGCCTTTGCTTTGACGAACGATACACCACCGAAAACGGTATGGACGGCCTGACTTTGACCGAACTTTCCGCTGCGCTTGCCGCCAGTCCCGCCGCGCAAACCAATCTTTCGTGGATCGGTTTTGACGCGTGCCTGATGGCATCGGTGGAGACGGCCTGCGTTGTCGCCCCCTATGCGGATTACATGATCGCCTCGCAGGAGACTGAGCCTGCAACCGGATGGAACTATGCGTTTCTCACACAGGCGGCGGAGGATGTATCGGGCGCTGAAACGGGCCGCAGAGTGATCGATGCGTATTTTGAGTCCCTTGCCGATTCCATGGCTTCGGTTACATTGTCCTGCATTGATTTGCGCAATCTGTCCGCCGTCAGCACGGCGATGGATGAATTGTTCAACGGTCTGCATCTGGATTTGAATGAGCAAAGCTATCCCGATTTTGCCGATTGCCGCGTCAACGCCAAAACGCTTGGTTATGCCACCAGCTATGAGTATGACCTCATCGACCTTGTCGACCTGCTGCAGCTGTATCAGGAGGAGGGTGTTGCGGATTGCTCGGCATTGCTTTCGCAGCTTGAAAGCACCATCGTGGAAAGCCGCAGCAACATGCCCTTCATCAACGGGCTCAGTATCTATTATCCTCATTACGGCGCAGAGCAGGAGGGCGAGCTTTCGCCTTCTGTCGGCTACGAAGCGTTTATCGCGGATATGTCCGCCATCCGTCTAGGTGAGCCGCTGACCGACTGGAGCCAGCGTTATCAGCCCACGGCTGCGCTGGAGGACGGCATTACGCAGGTGAGCATGGCGCTGACGGCTGAGCAGGCCCAAAGTCTTGATACCGCCACGCTGTACATCATCAAAAAGATGTCAGGAAAAGATTATCAGCCGGTATACAGAACCAACGAGGTCACGCTGACGGACGAGCACATGCTGACCGCCACCTATAAAGAACAGGCGCTGTTTATTGTGAACGCACAGGGCGAAGCTGTTTCCGATGCGCTGCCTTACTCGCTTCAGGGCGATGCGGTGGTGCTCAACGCTATGCTCCAACGCAGCGGCGATATTCTTGAAGACGATTGGTACGCGTTTGCTGACCTTTACTTCCGTCAGGATGAACAGGGAAAGTATCGTTTGAGCGAAGTGCGCGAAAGAACCGACGACCCTATGCTGCAGGGTAAGGCGACCCTTCGTCTGGAGGATTACGAAACGATCAGCATCATGCAGGGCAGTGTAACGCCTGTTTTTGCGGAGGATGGCAGTCTGCTGCCGCCTGCACAGTGGCCCAGAGGCGACATGTCCTACGGCTGGTGGTTTGACATGGCCGATTTTCCCGGCTGGAGCGTTGATTTTCTTTCCCGGCAGGATGGGCGTGAGCGTTATGCCCTGCTGCAGATGACCGATACACAGAATCAGGTGATCGTAAGCGAGATGGTAGCCATCCCCAATCCCTGCATCACCGATATCCCCGTGCAGCAGCAAACGCTGGTGGATAATGATACGTGCTGCATCCGTTTCATCGCCGCGAGTGAGGTGCAGGGAGCAGACCCGGCGCTGAGGCTTTTGTTCACTTCCGAAAACAAAGATGCGCAAAGCATTGATGTGAGCACACGGACGGTACAGCTGGATCAAACCATCGTTTCACATTTTTCACCGATGGCATCCGCTGTTGAAGCAGGGGCAACAGAAACCTTTGAAGTGGAAATCCGGAAAGAAACACTGGAAGAAATGGGCGTTCAATCCGTAGAAAAAGTACGGCTGGGTTTAGCCGTCAATCGCGGATATACTGAGCCGATTTTTGAGCAGGACGTAGAGTTCACCCTCGCTGCCGACTTGAGCGTTCTGGCACCCGAGCCTGTGCAGCACGTTATTCAGGCGACGGCTGAGTGGGATGGGCTTTCCTTTGAAATCTTTGATCTTTCTGTCGATGAGGACGAATATGTTATCGGCCAGATGCGTATCCGCAATCTCACCGACGCGACCGTGGTCATGGATACAAGCACCTTTTATCTGAATGAATTGGAGTTGTCCGGTTATCTGACCGGCCGGATTGGTACACTGACCTTCCCTGCCGGAACGACCTATCACACGGGATTCAGAATCAATACGAAAGCATATCTTAACGAGAACGCGCGGCCCGAAAGCGGGCATTGCCTGCTGCAGGCGATGGGAATGACGCAGCTGAATACGCTTGCCATGAACGTATATCATGACAGCTGGAATGAACAGTCACGTGTGACATTCACGCTTTCACAGCCCATGGCGCTGCCTGTGGAAGAAAATCTCAAACGGGTGGATAAATGGCATGTGCTGTACAGTAAAGATGGCGTGACGGTTTATCTGGCGGACTGCACCTGGGAGCCTGACAGCGAATATCAGGCCCAGTACCGCAACATCAATTTGCTGATTGACAACACAACGGATGCGGATGTGGATATTCAAATTCCAATGCGTTCGGAAAACTTTACACCTTATATGACCGTCAACGGACAGCAGGTGCGATATGCAGGTACGCCGGTAGGAAAAGCCAACAGCAAATGCATGGAGAAAATCTGGTATACTGTTGAGGATGCGAACGACGCCATCCAAACGGTGGCTATGGCGCTGCACATTACCGATGCAAACGGCAGGGATGACGTGGTGGCAGTGAACATAGAAGCGCTCAGCGAAGCCCGCACGGAGGATGAATACCGTGTGCTGGATGCGGAAATGATGGATGTCGATGTTGCTGTGGCTGATTGATCGTGACACGAATTGTGTACCGTAAGTGGAGGGGATTATCTTGAATATCCTGCATATGAAATACGCTGTAGAGGTGGCGAAGGCGGGGTCGCTGAACAAGGCGGCGCAGACGCTGCTCATCGCGCAGCCTAACCTGAGCCGTTCCATCAGGGAACTGGAGGCAGACCTGGGCATCGTGATTTTCGACCGCTCTGCCAAAGGCATGATGCTTACCCCGGAAGGACAGGAGTTTGTGGGCTATGCCCGCAGCATCCTCAGGCAGATCGATCAGGTGGAAAACATGTATAAGGATACCTCTGCAGCCAAACAGAGGTTTTCCATCTCGGTGCCGCGCGCTTGCTATATCTCCGAAGCGTTCGCACAGTTTTCGCGTACGCTGACGGATGAGGCTGCGGAGGTGTTTTATAAGGAGACCAACTCGCAGCGCACCATCCGTAACCTGCTGGAGCATGATTTCAGGCTGGGCATCATCCGCTATGCAGAGAACTACGACAAGTACTTCGGCACCATGCTGGAGGAAAAGGAACTGACAGGCGAGATGATCTGTGAATTTACCTATCGCCTGATCATGAGCCGCCAGCATCCTTTGGCAGCGAAGGAAGAGATCACCTTTGCCGACCTGCGCCCCTTTATCGAGATCGCCCATGCCGACCCGTACGTACCCTCGCTGCCGCTTTCCAAGGTGGTCAAGGAGGAACTGCCCGATAACATCGACCGCAGAATTTTCATCTACGAACGCGCCAGCCAGTTTGACCTGCTGAGCGAAAATCCGCAAACGTTTATGTGGGTATCGCCCGTGCCCGAAAAGCTGCTGGAGCGCTACGGGCTTGTGCAGCGCAAGTGCATAGAAAACCACAAGGTCTACCGCGATGTGCTGATTTATCGCAAAGGATATAAGCTGACCGCGCTGGACAACGCTTTTATCACGGAGTTGTGTATGGCAAAGCGAAAATATCTGTAAGGCAGGGTAAAACCTGCCTTTTTTGTCTGTTAAATGCCCTTTTCCTCCGTATATCAAAAATGATCATACCCCTATAACAATTTTAGAATTGCCAAAACGGGATTCTGTTGTTAAAATCTTAACGAGGCAGTAATGTACAGGGGTGTACTCTGCCTGCAGGGAGGAATGCTGCTTTGATGATGGACCGTATCATTGCCGTGCGCAATCAAAAAACCATTTACCGCGACGGCAGCAAGTGCATCAAAGTTTTCAATGAGGATTATTCCAAAGCGGATATTTTGAGCGAAGCGCTCCATCAGGCGTGCGCGGAGCAGACGGGTCTGCACGTGCCGCGTATTCTGGAAGTGACCACCATGGATGGCAAGTGGGCAATCGTTTCCGAATACATAAAAGGAAAAACTTTGTCGCAAAAGATGCAGGAAACTCCCCAAGAAATCGAGAAATATTTCACAATGTATGTGGATCTTCAGCTGAAGGTGCATGCCCAAAAATGTCCGCTGCTGCCTAAGCTCAGCGACAAGCTGAACCGCAACATCAGCCTGATGGAAACAGACGAAGCCCTGCGCTGCGAGCTGAAAAACCGTCTGGCTGCCATGCCCGAGCACACCCGGCTGTGCCACGGCGATTTTAACCCCTCCAACATCATCATTGCCGAAAACGGAGCACCTTACATTCTGGATTGGTCGCATGCCGCGCAGGGAGACCCCGCTGCCGATGCCGCCTGTGCGTATCTGCTGTTTTGCCTCAATGGCGACAGTGAAGGCGCACAGCGGTATCTGGAGCTTTTCTGCCGAAAGAGCGGCACGAGCAAAGCGAGTGTGCAGGGTTGGATGCCCATTGTGGCTGCCGCCCGTTCCGTCAAGGGAAACGCCGGCGAGCGGGATGTTCTGCTCAGTTGGCTCAATGCTGTTGATTGCCATTAATCCCCCCCGTATTTACAAAAAGGAGATCATCGCAATGAAAATTACCATCTGCATCGGTTCCAGCTGCCACCTCAAGGGCTCCCGCCAGATCGTTGAAGAGCTTCAGCGCCTGGTGAAGGAAAACAACCTGAATGACAAGGTGGAACTGGCCGGCCAGTTCTGCATGGGCAACTGCCAGAACGGCGTTTGCGTTACCGTAGACGGCGAAGCCTTCTCCCTTACCCCCGAAACCACCCGCGCATTCTTTGAGAAGGACATTCTGCCCCGTCTGTAATTTCTGAATTCAAAAGCAAAGGGCTGGCGCACAAACGCGTCAGCCCTGCAGTGCTGTTCACGGGAGGAACGCCACATGCAGGAAATACTCAACCTGAACAAAAACAACTGTACCGACTGTTATAAGTGTATCCGCGACTGCTCTGTCAAGGCCATCACCTTTGCCAAGGATACGGCCGAGATCGTGCATGAGGATTGCATCCTCTGCGGCCGCTGCTATGTTACCTGCCCGCAGAAGGCCAAGCAGGTGCGTGATGATATCACCCGCATCAAGGCAGCTATCCTCAGCAGCCGCCGCGTGGTGGTCAGCCTTGCGCCCTCCTTTATTGCCAACTTCCGCATCCGTTCGCTGGAAGTGATCACCGAAGCCCTGCAGAAGCTGGGCTTTGATGAGGTGCAGGAAACCGCCATCGGCGCTCAGCTGGTCAGTGAGGAATACGAAAAGATCATGCGCGAGGAAAAGCTGCCGGTCATTATTTCCAGCTGCTGTCCCTCGATCAACATGCTCATCAAAAAGTATTATCCCACCATGCTTCCTTATCTGGCGAAGGTGCTCACCCCCATGGAAGCGCACTGCAAGCTGATCAAGCAGGAGCAGCCCGATGCATTCACCGTGTTCATCGGCCCCTGCATCGCCAAAAAGAAGGAAGGCGACGACAGCCCCTACGTGGATGCCGTGCTCACCTATGACGAGCTGGCTGACTGGTTCCACAAGGAAGAGATCAAGCTGCCCTACGAGCATGTAGACCCCGCGAGCGAAGGCGCGCTGGCCCGTCTGTATCCCGCTACCGGCGGCGTGCTGAAGGCTACCGCCAAGGTGGGCGGCTACCGCCGCATCGCCATCGACGGCGTGGATAACTGCCGCAGCGTATTTGACGAGATCGAGAAGAGCTTCTTCAACAAGGTGTTCATTGAGATGCGCGCCTGCGAAGGCAGCTGCGGCAACGGCCCCTGCATCCGCGACCACGCCGAGCGCCGCCTCAAGGGCGCCATGCGTGTTGATACCTTTGCCGGCAGCGGTGAAACGCCCTATGTGGTGCCCAACAAGCCCGACATTCAGGCCACCTACGGCTTCGAAGGCGGCAACAAGGTCAAGTTTGGCAGCGACGCCATCCGCGACATGCTCTACAAGATGGGCAAGACCAGCCCCGAGAAGGAGCTCAACTGCGGCTCCTGCGGCTATCCCACCTGCCGCGACAAGGCCATCGCCATTCTGGAAGGCAAGGCCAAGATCGAGATGTGTCTGCCCTTCCTGAAGGAAAAGGCCGAAAGCTTCTCCGATACCATTATTTACAACACGCCCACCGCCATCCTCGTAATGGACGAGGACCTGGTCGTTCAGCAGATCAACCCGTCGGCTATCAAGATGTTCAAGCTGAAGGACGCCAACGAGATCCTGCATGAGCATGTGGTCAAGATCCTCAATCCCGCCAATTACCAGATGATCGTCAATGCCGCGCTGCACACCCAGCATCACAGGTACCGTCTGGAGGAGTATGGCGTGCACGTGGACGAGACCATCCTCTACGACCGTCAGTATCACGTAGTCATTACGCTTATGCGCGATGTGACCGAGCACGAAAAGCTGCGTCAGCAGGGTGCGGAACTGCGCCAGCAGACCGCCGAAGTCACCAACAAGGTGATCGACAAGCAGATGCGCATCGTGCAGGAGATCGCTTCTCTGCTGGGTGAAACCACCGCCGAAACCCAGATCGCTCTTACCAAACTGAAGGATGCGATGGCCCATGAGTGACCTTTGGATCGAAACAGGCTGGCTCAGCCTGAACCATGTGGGGGAGACGCTTTGCGGCGACAAGGTCGAGGTTTTCGGCGGCGGCGATGAAGACCTGACGCTGGTTTTGGCGGACGGCCTTGGCAGCGGCGTAAAAGCAAACATCCTGTCCACTCTTACCTCCAAGATCCTGTGTACCATGATCTCCGGCGGTATTCCGCTGGAGGACTGCGTAGCCACCATTGCAAGCACCCTGCCTGTTTGCAGCGTGCGTCAGGTGGCGTATTCCACCTTTACCATCCTGCAGATCAAAAACAACGAAACTGCTCACATCATCCAGTTCGACAATCCTGCCACGATTGTTCTGCGCAAGGGCGAGGTGTTCGATTATCCCCGCACCACGCGCAGCATCGCCGGCAAGACCATCTGGGAAAGCTCCTTCCCCATTGAAGAGGATGACGTGTTCATCGCCATGAGCGACGGCGCGGAGTGGGCAGGCGTTGGCATGACCATGAACTTTGGCTGGACGCGTGATTCCATCGCCGAGTTTGCCATGGCCAACCACATGCCCGATGACAGCGCCAAAGCGACTGCCGGTCTCATCATTGACGAGTGCAACCGCCTCTACGGCGGCCGCCCGGGTGATGATACCACCATTGCCGTTGCGCATGTACGTCCCCGCCACAGCGTCAACCTCATGGTCGGCCCGCCCGAAAACAAGGAAGACGACGAGCGCGTGATGGAACTGTTCTTCGGCAAGGCAGGCAGCAGGATCGTTTGCGGCGGTACCACCAGCAATGTGGTCTCCCGCTATCTGGACCAGCCCATCGTTGCCTCTCTGGATTACTGGGACCCCGAAGTGCCGCCCATCTGCACCATCAAGGGTGTAGACCTGACCACCGAAGGCGTGATCACGCTTTCCAAGGTGCTTACCTATGCCGAGGACTTCCTCGACCAGGCAAAGCTGGCCCCTGTGTGGACCACCAAAAAAGACGGCGCAAGCCTCATCGCCCGCGAACTGTTTGAAAACGCGACGGATATTCATTTCTTCGTGGGCCGCGCCATCAACCCGGCGCACCAGAACCCCAATCTGCCCATCAACTTTGCCATCAAGCAGCAGCTGATCACCAATCTTGCAAAATGTCTTGAAAAAATGGGCAAGCACATCCGTCTTTCCTACTTCTGATGCCGTTGAGGAGGCCTTTTACATCATGAAACTCTTCGATACCTACGTACAGAAACTGAAATACAAGGTGCTCCGCGAGGTCGCACGTCACGATTATGAAGGACGTTTGCAGGACAGCTATCTAGACATCCCCAAGCAGATCTCTCCCGGCCCCAAGAGCGCCCTGCGCTGCTGCATCTACAAGGAGCGCGCCATTACTGCCGAGCGCGTCAAGATGGCGATGGGCGGTCACAAGGAAAATCCCAATGTGATCGAAGTCATTGATATCGCCTGCGATGAATGCCCTGTCAGCGGCTACCGCGTAGGCCCCGACTGCCGCGGCTGTATCGCTCACCGCTGCGCCAGCGTCTGCCCCCGCGGCGCCATCAGCTTTGACGAGAATCACCATGCGCACATCGACCCCGACAAGTGCATCAACTGCGGCAAGTGCGCCGGCGTCTGCCCCTACAGCGCTATCCAGAACCACACCCGCCCCTGCGAGCGCGCCTGTAAGGTCAAGGCCATTTCTCAGGGTGAGAACCATGTAGCCAAGATCGATGACAGCAAGTGCATCTCCTGCGGCGCCTGTGTGTATCAGTGTCCCTTCGGCGCCATTCAGGACAAGAGCTTCCTGCTGGATGCCATCCGTCTGATCCGCGAAAGCGAAAACAACAAGAAGTACCGCGTGTATGCCGTGGTCGCACCTTCCATCTCCAGCCAGTTTGTGCATGTGAAGGTTGGTCAGGTCATCACCGCGCTGAAGCATCTGGGCTTCTTCACCGTGATCGAGGCTGCTCTGGGCGCTGACATGGTCGCCTACAAGGAAGCCCGTGAGCTTGCCGAAAAGGGCTTCCTCACCTCCAGCTGCTGCCCCGGCTTCGTCGCCTATATCGAAAAGACCTTCCCCGCGCTCAAGCAGCATATCAGCCACAACTATTCTCCCATGGCTGAGCTGGGCCGCTACATCAAGGAGACCGACCCCACCGCCAAGGTCATCTTCATTGGACCCTGCACCGCCAAGAAGGCGGAGGCTCAGCGTGAGAATGTGAAGGAGCATGTGGATTGCGTGCTGACCTTTGAAGAACTGCAGGCCTGGATCGACAGCCGTGACCTTGACCTCGCTTCCCTCGAGGTGGGCGTGCTGGATAACGCCAGCTACTTCGGCCGCATCTTTGCCCGCTCCGGCGGTCTGAGCGACAGCGTTGTGCAGGCCCTGAAGGAGCAGAACATCGATTTCATCGTCAACCCCGTGGTGTGCGATGGCATCGAGGAATGCCGCCTTGCCCTGCTCAAGAAGCAGAAGAACCTGCTCAAGGAAAACTTCATCGAAGGCATGGCCTGCAGCGGCGGCTGTATCGGCGGCGCAGGCTGCCTGACCCACGGCCCCAAGGACAAGGGCGAAGTGGACAAGTACGGCCACGAAGCCTACGAAAAGACCATCGGCGATGCCCTGGCCCTGTGGAATCAAAAGTAAAAGTTAATAAAAAACATCCCCGCCAAAAGAGTGGCGGGGATGTTTTTATGTGCCGAAAACAAGGGTTATTTATTCATGGATTTTTGGGAAGTGCGCCCTGTCAAAAAATCCAAGGAAACGTGATAGAAATCAGCAAGCTTCAAAAGATGCTCAAGAGGGATGGTTTGAAAACCTCGTTCGTAACGGCTGTATACAGTTTGTTGGATGCCTAAAAGTTCGGCAACTTGAGCCTGCGTTAAATCGGAGTCTTCGCGCATATCTCGTATCCGCTGGAAATACATGCGCACCACACTCCTTCTTATTACTTAAAAGTACTATTGACAGTATTGCACGAAATACAGTAAACTTGTTTTAAAAGAACTTAAAAGTACTAAGGAGGAAGCTATATGCAAGCAATGGTTTGTGAACTTTGCAACAGCAACGATATTGTTAAGTCTGACGGTGTTTATGTTTGTCAGCATTGTGGTACAAAATATACTGTTGAAGAGGCAAAAAAGCTGATAGGAACGGTGAAAATCGATAAATCGGAAGAAACTGAAAAATATTTAACTCTTGCAAGAAGAGCAAGAGACGAAGAGAATATTGAAAATGCGATAAAATATTATGATATGGTATTGCGAGACAATCCCGATAACTGGGAAGCATCGTTTTATCAAGTATATTTCCAGGCGATGAACTGTAAAATTGCAGGGATTTCAAATGCAGCTACCTCTGTGACGAATACGATAAAACCAACCTTCAAATTGATTAAAGAACATGTGGCAAATGACGAACAACAAAAAGCTGTAATTGAAGTGATGATGAGGGCGATATCTCTTGCTACGATGCTTGCTAATGCTGCAAATAATCATTATTCAAAACATTCTACTGTCAATACAGCACGTGAAGAATTAAATAATCGTCTGTTTTGTGCTGGAAGCATTTACTTGGAAATCGAAAATGGACTGAAGGAATTCTTTCCGGATGAAGAAAGAATTTTAACTTTGCATCAACAAACATGCAATAGTTATTTTAGTAGTACTAATGGGAGCTGCTTAAATTCAGATTTTCGGACTAAATTAATCAATAGATTGGTTAATGAAATACATCAAAAAGATCCGACTTATACGGCACCAACGGTCCAAAGTGGAGGTTGCTACGTTGCCACTTGTGTATACGGCTCCTACGATTGCCCACAAGTGTGGGTACTGCGCCGCTTCCGAGATTATACGCTTGGTTCTACGTGGTATGGTCGTATGTTTGTTTCGGGTTACTATGCGGTAAGTCCGACAATTGTTCGACTTTTTGGTGAGCAGGAAAGATTCAAAACGTTTTGGAAACACCGACTTGACAAATTAGTGAATAGGTTGCAGGAGAAAGGTGTATCGGACAAACCTTACCTGGACAGAGAGTGGTAAATCTTCGAAAAATCTTCTGTTTGACTATTGCCATTTTGCAGCGAAACGGGTAAAATAAACTAGTACGCAGAAGGAGAATCCTCCCGCAAGCCATCCTCCAGAAAGCATGTTCACGGCTGCAAGACATGCGCTTGGCAAAAGGAGCGTCCCAACTCCCGAGTACGCAGGGGAAAGCTGAAACCCTGCCGGCCGCTCCCGTTACCGAGCACGCAAGGACGCCGTTTTCGGCGTTGAAGCAAGGTGGTACCGCGAAGAAGTTCAAGCTTCGCCCCTGCATTGAAGGGGCGAAGCTTTTTTTCATCTTCTACACTGCAAAAGGAGAGAAAACCATGAAGCTCAAGAATCTCGTATCCAAGCGTTATAAGGAAACGCCCGCCGACTGCCAAATCGCCAGCCAGGCGCTCATGATGCGCGGCGGCTACATCAAGCCCGTCGGCAACGGCATCTTCACCCTGTTCCCCGCTACCAAGCGCATCACCAGCAAGATCGAAAAGATCATCCGCGAAGAGATGAACCGCATTGACGGTCAGGAGCTGCTGTTCCCCGTTGTTATGCCCGCCACCATGTGGCAGGAGAGCGGCCGTTTTGAAGCCATCGGCTCCGAACTGCTGCGCTTCAAGGATCGTTCCGGCGCTGATATGGTGCTGGGCATGACCCACGAAGAAGCCTCCGTACACTTTGTACGCGACGTTGCTGACAGCTACACCCAGTATCCCTTCATGGTTTACCAGATCCAGACCAAGTTCCGCGATGAACCCCGCTGCCGCGGCGGTCTGATCCGTGTACGCGAGTTCACCATGAAGGATGCTTACTCCTTCCACACCTCCCAGGAGGATCTGGAGCGTTACTACCAGATCTGCTATGACGCTTACAACCGCATCTTTGCCCGCGCCGGCGTGCCCGAGGTCGTGGCTGTTGCCAGCGACAGCGGCATGATGGGCGGCAAGGTCTCTCACGAGTACATGCTGCTGACCGCCGTTGGTGAGGATACCATCGTGCTGTGTCACGACTGCGACTACCGCGCCAACATGGAAGCCGCTCCCTGCATCGTGAACAACGAGGCAGGCGAGGTTGCCGAGCTGACCAAGGTAGCTACCCCCAATGTCAAGACCATCGAGGATCTGTGCGCCTTCCTGAACGTACGCGCCGATGCTACCTGCAAGGCCGTTGTCTATCAGGAGAACCTGACCGATAAGTATGTTGTCGCCTTCCTGCGCGGCGATCTGGACCTGAACGAGACCAAGCTGCGCAACCACATCAAGGCTGAGATCCATGCTGCCGAACTCACCGAGGAAAGCCCCCTGTGCGCCGGCTTTATCGGCCCCGTAGGCATCAGCAAGGACGTGCGCGTAGTATTTGACGCTTCCCTCAAGGGCATCAACGCTCTGGTTTGCGGCGCCAACGAGACCGACGCTCACATGACCGGCCTCAACATCGCCCGCGATATCGGCGAGGTTGAGTATGTTGACGTTGCCAAGGCCTATGACGGAGGCATCTGCCCCGTTTGCGGCAAGCCCAGCGTGTACACCTCCCGCGGCATCGAGGTGGGCAACATCTTCCAGCTGGGCACCAAGTACACCGAGAGCATGGGCATGACCTATGTTGGTCAGGACGGCAGCCTCAAGAACCCCATCATGGGCTGCTACGGCATCGGCGTAGGCCGTCTGGCCGCTTCCGTCTGCGAAGCTCACCGCGATGATTACGGCCCCATCTGGCCCATCTCCATCGCTCCCTGGCATGTACACCTGTGCAGCATGCGCCCCGATAACGAGGAAGTGGCTGCCATGTCCCAGAAGATCTATGACGAACTGTCTGCCAAGGGCATCGAAGTCATCTGGGATGACCGTCCCGTCAGCGCCGGCGTTATGTTTGCCGATGCCGACCTCATCGGCGTGCCCGTGCGCATGATCGTTAGCCCCAAGGGCCTCAAGGGCGGCACCATCGAAGTGTCCACCCGCGACAAGAGCCTGCAGGAGCGCAAGCCTATCGAAGAAGCCGTCGATTTCGTTTACAACTACGTTGTGGATGAACTGGCCAAGCTGGAGTGCCGCCTGTAAAAAGCAAATAAAAATCCCCTGCGCTTGAGAAATCATGCGTAGGGGATTTTTTTGCGTTTTATTTGCAATGGGTACGAAACACATTCATGATATGGGATTGATAAGACGGGTCGTCTGCGCCGATTTGATAAAAATGCGCATAGATCAATACCATGTAGTATTGAACATACTTCCAATTGCAAGCGTTTGCTGAGTGATATCCCTTTA
This sequence comes from Candidatus Limiplasma sp., assembly GCA_045612325.1. Classification (GTDB taxonomy): domain Bacteria; phylum Bacillota; class Clostridia; order Christensenellales; family Aristaeellaceae; genus Limiplasma. The sequence continues at coordinate 31,379 of JAZKYW010000147.1, forward strand.
AAAACAAAGCGATTTCTTCGTCTGTTTTTAGAAATGTTTGTCCGGGTCTGACGATCAGAGCCCACGCGATATCGAACTCCCTATTGCCTATACCTGATAATTCAAAATCCAGTATGGCGGATATGCGTTCTTTCTGCCAGAGAATATTTGCATAATGAAAATCGCCATGGCAAAAGCATTTGCTGATTGATTGTGGGCGATTTTCTGTCAAAAAATCATGGACGAAACACAGATGGTATTTCTTAAAGTATTGTCGGTTAGGAATGTGAAAGAATTTTCGGTCTTTTACATCGGTAAAATCTCCATGAATGCTGTGTAGTTGGGCAAGGGTTTTGCCGTATTCATGAAGATAATGGAGGGAGGATGCGTTGGAGTCAGAGGCAAGGATGATTGACAGCCGTTCACCGTGTTTGGCAGCTGTCACTAAAAAGCTGTGTTCCTGTTCGTCAAATTCAAGGATATCGGGCGCAAGGGGATGATGCAGTTGTGTGATCGCGGAAAATTCATTAGCCAAGTCGGCACCCGATTGACGAGCAACCTTGATATATGCTTCTGTTTCTGCACCTTTGAAAAGCCCTTTTACGTGAAATACATCGTTACCCGCATGGGGATAACCAAGAATATCCGTAAGCTTGAAAAATCGCAAAGGAAGCTTCCAAGGGTCGATTGTATCTCTCCATTTTTGAGGATGTTTCATTTTTCCTCCTAAAAGGTAAAAAGGAAGCAAACTCACAACGGGTATACGAGTTGTGAGATTGCCAAATGTTACAGTACAGTTTTAAATACCCAGCACAGCCGTAGCCACCACGATGAACAGGGGCATCATGATGATGGAAACAGAGGTGCACAGCGCAACGATTTTGCAGGCATAAGGGTAGTCGCCTCCGTGCATTTGTGCGTAGACCGCAACGTTGGAGCCGACCGCCGTGGAGGAGGAGATGAGCACCGCCATGCGGATGGTGTTGTCGATGGGGAAGAGGCTGAATACCAGCACGGTGATGAGGGGCATCAGCCAAAGGCGAACAACGCTCAGCAGGTACAGTTTGGGCGTGGTGATGAGCGTGGTGATCTTGGTCTGTGCCAGATAAACGCCGAGGATGAGCATGGCAAGCGGGCCGTTGAGGTCTGCGATGCCCTTCATGGCGCCCGAGATAACGCCGGGCAGTTTGGTGCCCAGGCCTGTGACGAACAGCACAAAACCAATCAGCGTGGACAGGATAAAGGGGTTGGTTTTGAACAGCTTGAAAGACAGCTTTGCCTGCTGCCCGCCGATGACTTTTTCGCCCCACTGCCACTGCAGAATGTTGACGAATACCAGCATGCCGCAGAGGAAGAACACAGCCTCCTCACCAAGCGCGGCGGTGACCAGCGGTATGCCGATAAAGCCTGCGTTGGAAAAGGCGACGGCAAAGCGGTCGATGGCATTCTTGCGGAAGATGAGCTTGGAAACGTTGGTGGAAATGAGCAGCGCGACTGCGGAAAGCACAAAGCTCTGGGCCAGCATCCACAGCTTTTCAACGCTGAATTCCACGCAGAAAGCGCGGATGACCACCACGGGGATGATGAGCCACATGAGCAGCGTAGCCAGCGTTTTGGAGCCGTCCAGCGTCATTTTGCCGCATTTGAACAAACACCAGCCAATGCCCATGTAAGTGGCCATGGTCAGCGTCTGTTTAAGGATGATAAGAGCCATATCCATGAATGATAAGCCTCCCTGATTACTCGTAGATGCGCGCCGGACGGGCGGTCAGGCGGCAGAGGATCTCGTTTTTGTTGCAGCCTGCCAGCTGTGCGGCTTCGGCTGCGGAGAGGGTGTTGGCGGTGCCGTCGCCATAGATGGTTACTTCGTCGCCTTCCTCAACGCCGGGTACGTCCGTCACATCCGCCACACACTGGTCCATGCACATAATGCCCACCAGCGGACATTTGCAGCCGCGGATGGTCACATAGCCCTTGCCGCCCAGCGCACGGGGATAGCCATCCGCATAGCCGAAGGGCAACGTGGCGATCACGGAGGGGCGCTCGGCTACCCAGTCAAGGTCGTAGCCAACGCCATCGCCCGCGCTGATGTGCCTGATACGGGCGATGCGCGTGTGCATGCTCATTACGGGCTTGACGGTGATGGCGTCGCTTTCAAAGCCCTTCATACCGTAGAGGATGGCGCCGGGGCGAATCATATCCAGACGGAAATCGGGATAATCCACGGCGCTGATGCTGTCGGCAATGTGGCGGTAACGGAAGGTGTGCCCTTCTGCTTCAAGGGCGTTTACAAGGCTCAGAAAGCGTTTCAGCTGTATCTCGTCGGAAGGACGGTCCTTGAGCGCAAGGTGGCTGTAAATGCCTTCTGCGTGCAGATACGGGGTGCGCAGGATGGCGCGCAGCTCGTCAAGGTCGTCCGTGCCGAGACGATTGAAACCGCTTTCCACTTTGAGATGCACGATGGCTTCGGTGTTCAGCTTTTGGGCGGCAATGCTCAACAGCTGTGCCTGATGCTTGGAAAAGATGGTCAGCGTGATGTTGTTTTGTACAGCGGTCTCCAACAGCCTGTCGGGCGTGTAGCCAAGCACAAACAGCGGCGCGTCGGGAAAGGCATCGCGCAGGGGCAGCGCTTCCTCGATGCGGGCAACTGCCAGATAACTTGCGCCGTGAGCAAGCAGCGTGGGGACGATGCCCTCCGCGCCGTGCCCGTAGCCGTTGCCCTTGATGACAGCCATGACGGCAGTGTTTTTGCCCACAAGCTCACGCAGGGCATCCATGTTTTGAGCAAGCTTTTTCAGCGAAACGCGAATGGTGGTATCGCCGATGATCATTTTTGTTCCTCCGCAAGGTTCCATACAGCGGCGCTGAACAAAGCAAGACCCGTGACCATGCAGCCTTCATCGGGCGCGAAGAACTCGCTGTGCAGCATCTGCGGGGGCTGACCGGGCGCAGTGGTACCGATGTTGAAATAGCAGCCCCTGGCGGCGTTGGAGAAGTAGGCAAAATCGTCCGCGCCCATGCTGGGGGTCTCGTAGACGTGTACCTTATCCGCGCCGAGAATGCGGCGGGCTTCTTCCATCACGGCATAGGTGAGGGGCGCGTCATTGGTCAGCGCGGGGAAGTCATCCGTCAGTTCGACATCTGCTTCCGCGCCGCAGGCGATGGCGGTGTTTTCCACCACGCGGCGGATCTGCTCCTTGGCTTTGACGGCGGTATCCATATCCAGAACGCGCACCGTGCCCTGCAAAGTGACTTCGCCGGGGATGATGTTGCGCTTGGTGCCGCCGTGAATGGCACCGATGGTGACGATGATGGGCGTGGTGGGGGCAACGCCGCGGCTGCTGATCATCTGCAGGGCGGTGATGATATGCGCGGCGGCAACGATGGGGTCAACGCCCTGCTCGGGATGCGCGCCGTGGCAGCCTACGCCGCGCACGGTGATATCCAGATTGATGACCGCGGCGTTCATTTTGCCGGGCAGGAAGCCCACAGAGCCAACAGGCAGCGTGGGGTCTACGTGCAGGGCCAGTACCTTATCCACCACAGGATCAAGCATGCATCCGCCGTTTACCATGATCTCCGCGCCGCCGACGGTTTCCTCGGCGGGCTGGAAAAACAGCTTGACCATGCAGGGCAGTTCATCCTCCATGGATTTGAACAGCTGAGCAGCGCCCAAAAGCACCGCGGTGTGGATGTCATGGCCGCAGGCGTGCATCACGCCGGGCACTTCGGAGGCGTAAGGCAGCCCCGTTGCCTCGGTCACGGGCAGCGCGTCGATATCGCCGCGGATGCCGACAGCGCGTTCGCCCTTGCCGATCATGGCGCAGACGCCGCCGTATTCATAGGTGATGTAGGGGATAGCCAGCGCATCCAGACGGGAACGGATGAGGGCGAGGGTGTTGTGCTCCTCGCCCGACAGTTCCGGATGCAGATGCAGTTCGCGGCGCAGGGCGACCATATCGGGAAATACGCTGCGCGCCAAAGCAAGATGATCCTTCATATGCTGTTAATCCTCGCGTTTGCCGTTGATGAACACGGCCTTGGTCTTGGTAAGGTAGTGGAAGGGGTGACCGGTGTAAACAACGATGTCCGCATCCTTGCCAACGGCGATGGAGCCGATGCGCTCGTCCACGCCCGCAGCCTTGGCGGCGTTGATGGTGATGGAGCGGAAAGCAGCGTCCTCGTCAAGGCCTTCGCGCACGGTGATGGAGGCCAGATGGGGCAAAAGCCACAGCGCTACAACATCATGGTCGGTACACAGAGCAAACTCAACGCCCGCGGCATTGAGAGCCGCGCCGATGGCCAGCGTGCCGCCCGTGGTTTCGGGCTTGCCGGAGGGGCCGATGCAGGGGCCTACGATGGGAATGATACCCGC
>JAZKYW010000148.1:0-7775 GCA_045612325.1 Candidatus Limiplasma sp.
GTGCAGCAGCTATAGAAGAAGGGCGTAAATTGCAGCCTGAAAAAGAATACGATTGCCTCCAGCTGGGCAGCGTGGCGCAGGTCCCCGTTGAACCCTTCTGGTTTGCTGATGCCGTAAGCGCATCAGCAAACCCCGAAGCCATGCGCAGCGTTGCCAACAAGGATAATGTGCTGCTGGCTGCGGATGGCCTCATCCGCAATCTCAGCGCAGAGGAAATGCATCTGTTCATGCAGCTGAAAGCCAAAGTGGTTTACAATGATGCCTATGCCTACGAAGCAGAGCTTGTTTGCGAATGCTCCGGCGGCACGGGGCTTGATGTGCGCCTGCTGCCGCTGGGCGAGGCAAGGCTGGTCGTTTATGCCGAGATTCCCGCGCAGCTTGCGGCGGATGCAGAGGCACAGTGGAACATCGTATTGGAGGCGGACGGTGAACAGCTGGTCATCGCTCTGCAGTGAGGATTGCTATGCGTAGAAAATGTCGATTGCTGCTTGTATGCCTGATGGCGGCGATGCTGGCTTCTTCCTGTGCGCTTTTGCCGCAGGAGGAGGAAGTGCGCTCTTCGCCTGTGGTGGCGCAATACACGCGGCCCGAGTATAAAACAGCACAGGTCGAACGCGGTGACTTGATCGAAACGGCAAGGGTCAACTGCAATTATGTGCCTGTGCAAACCGCATCGCTCAGCTTTGCGCTGGATGGTGAATACATCGACCGCTATTTTGTGGAAGCGGGCGATCATGTGCAGGCGGGGCAGCTGCTGGGACAGCTGCAGCTGGGGGATTTGGAGCAGCGCATCGAGAACATTCACAGCGAGATCGAAGTGCTGAAACTGAAAATGCAATATCAGCGCGACCTGTTTGCGCTGGAGGAAAAACGCCTTGCCATTACCACCGAGGGCCTTACGCCTGCCGAAAAGGCGCTTGCTTATCAAAAAAAGCAGGATGAGTACGAGGCGGTACTGCATGCGCTGGCGGATTCGCTTACCCTGCAGGAGCTGTCGCTTCAGACCCTGAACACCGAACTTGAAAAACGCCGCATTCGTGCGCCGTTTGAAGGCACGGTGACCCGCGTAGAACGCTTGCGCGATGGTGACAGGAGCGAGTTTGGTTCGGCCGTCATGACGCTTGTGGACTCTACCCGTTCCATTTTCCGAGCATCCACCGAATACTGGGACCGTTTCCATGCGGGCGATGAAGTTGTTGTGACCGTTCGCAAGGTTGATTATCAGGCCGTAGTGGTCGATGAAGGCGAGCTTGGGCTTGCGCCGCAGCAGCGTACTGTAGGTCGGCGCGGCTATGTGTATTTTGCCCTTACGCAGCCTGCGGTAGAATTGAAGGACGGCGACAACGGCAGCGTAGCCATCGTGCTGGCACAACTGCACGATGTGCTGTATGTGCCTTTCAAGGCGGTATCTGCCGCCGAAGGCCAGCCCATCGTGTATTACCTGCGCGAGGACGGTATGAAAGCCTATAAGCCTGTGGAAACAGGCGCTGAAATCAACGGATATGTGGAGATCATCAGCGGCCTTGAGGAAGGCGAAACCATCGTAGTCAAGTAAAGGAGGGAAGCAGATGAATAAGCAGAAGCTGATATGCGCTGTTCTGAGCCTGCTTCTCGCCGTGGGCTTCGCCTGTGCGCAGGAGACGCCTCAACTTTTGGAGCCCGTGGGCGTGCAGCTCAATGCTGTTGCGGCATGGGTGGGGGAGATATCCGAGGTCAAAAATTTTGAGGGCGCGGTCGTGCCCGAAACGCAGAGCTTTTGGTTTGAGCAGGAGGGCAGGGTATCCAACGTTCATGTGATTCCCGGTCAGCAGGTGAAGGCGGGCGAACCGCTCATCACCCTTGACACCAAAGCCGAAGAAGAACGCCTTGAAGCCGTTGAAAAACAAATCGAACAGCTGGAGACCAATGCGTATTACGAGGATGAAATCGCGCTGCTCGATTTGCAGATGCTTGAGGTGGAGCTTCGTGCGCTTCAAAATGCACAGCCTCGCGATGACAAAGCCATTGCGCTCAAACAGCTGGATATCGAGCAAAAACAGCTGGATATGGAACTGAACCTGCAATTGCGCAGGCTGACGCTTTCCAAACTGCAGGATGAACAGGCGCAGCTGAACAAGGAAATCGAAAGCAATGTGCTGACGGCGCCTTTTGACGGACGGGTTTTTCATATCCAGTCCGACCTGAAAGCAGGTGTGTGGGTCAGCGCCTATACGCCGCTTGTGTATCTGGCGGATGATACCCGTCTGCAAATCGAATCGGCCTATGTTTCCGCCATGGCGTTGGAGCGGGCGCATGCGCTGTATGCGCGCATCGGCGGCGGGATTTATGCCATTACCCCCGTGGATACGGACGAAAAAGAATACCTTTCTCAGGTGCTTGCGGGCGAAACGCCGAAGGTGCGTTTTACCATCAATGCGCCCGATGACGCCCTTGCGGCAGGGAAGTATGCGGCGGTGTGCATGGAGAGCGACTATGCCGCCGATGCGCTGCTCGTACCCGCCAACGCGCTGTATACCGACGGCGGTATCTATTTGTATGTAATGGAAAACGGCGTACGCGTGCGCCGTGATGTGAAGGTCGGCATTGCCACGGATTGGTATATCCAAATCGTGGAAGGGCTTGAGGAGGGTGAGCTGGTCTATGTCAAGGAGTAAAGCCGCGCTGGCGCTGCTTGTGTGCCTGCTGCTTGGCCTTTCCACAGCGCATGCCGGGCAGCCTTCTCTCATCACGCAGGAAATGATGCAGGCTGAAACCGCTGCAAGTCAAAACGCAGTGGAAGCGAAATTGGGCGTATACGAAAAACTCAACAACGCGTCCGCAGAGGAGTTTTATCCCCATACCTATTATCTGGGTACGGATATGAGCAACGCTTACTTTGCGGAATATCACGTAACGCGCAGGCAGGAAGTGCAGGCGGGTCAGGTACTCGCGACTTTCACGCTGGATATGGATGAAGAAAAATATGCATCCACGCAGCTTGCGCTGGAGCGCACACAGCGCGAGTATGCCCGCGGCAAAGAACTGCGGCTGGAAGAAATCGACCTGCTGCTTGAGCAGCAGCTTGGGATAACCGACCTTTATGAACGTGAACTGATGGAGCTGCGCATCCGCCGTGCAAAGCTTGTCTATGAGCAGTATTGCTATCAGCAGCAAAACCTCATCATCGGCTATGAGGAGCAGCTTGCCGAAATGGACGAGCAAAGCCGCCGTACGCAGCTGGTCGCGCCCTTTGACGGCATCGTATCCGACCTTACCTACAAGCGCGTGGGGGAGCGCATCTACGCCTATGAGCCCCTCGTTACCATCTACCGCGAGGCGGATATGCTGCTGCGCATCGCCAACAAGGATCAGAATTTCCGTTACGGAATGACTGTTACGGTCACCAGCGGTGCAAAAGCCAATCAGCAGGTGTTTGAAGGGCATGTGGTGGCAGCGGACGACCTGCTGCCCGAAAGCCGCAGGCAGGGGTACGCTTTGATCAAACTGGTGCCCAATGAGGCGGGAAGCAAGCCGCGCTATTCCTCCATCAAGGTGAGCGGCGCAACGCAGCAGTTGTCCAACGTGCTGCTCATCCCGCGCAAAGCCGCCGCTCTTGACGGAGGCAAATACTACGTAGAAACTCCGATGAACGGCAGTGTGCAAAAACGCTATGTCAATATCGGGCTGATGAACAATACAAGCGCCTGGGTCGTACAGGGACTCAACGAAGGCGATCAAGTGATCGCTGATTGACGGGAGGATGCCATGCTCAGGTTTGTCATACGCAAAATGCTAAGCAAAAAATGGATGATCCTTGCGCTGTTGATCGGCAATATCCTGTTTATCAGCATTGCAGCGGGCAATCCCATGTATACCCATGCTGTGTTTCAGCGTACGCTGAACAGAAATCTTGAAACGTACCTGACGGAGAAAAACGCCTATCCGGGGCTGGTGTCTCTCAAACTGAGAAATCAGACGCAAGACCCTGACGATATACAGGAGCGCGAGAATGCTGCGCTTGGCATGCCCGGGGCGTTTGGCGTGGAGGAACTGTATACCATCCGCCATCTGTATACCTCCAAATACAACGGCGATTTGTCTGCGCCCCGTGATGATGCGGACGATTTGCGCCTGAGCGTTGCACAGCTCACGGCGCTTGATGAGCATGCCCAAATGGTGGCAGGCAGTATGTACCGCACACAGCCCGATGAGGAAGGCATTATTGATGCCGTCGTCAGTGAAAAAGCGCTGATCGATTTGAATCTGCTGCTGGATGATGTGATCACCTTTGACATGCTCAAGGATGCGCAGGGGCAGCCCCTGCGCGTGCGCATCGCGGGCGTGTTCACCAACAGCGACCCTCATGACCCCTATTGGGTCAAAGCGCCCGAGTATTATTACGAGTCTGTTTTTATCGCGCCCGAAGTGTTTGAAAACTGCTTCCTGCAGGGCGATAAGCTGCCGTGGCAGATTCACGGCACATGGTATGTGCTGCTTGACCATACTGCCATGCGCGGCGAAAACGCTCAAAAGATGCTTGCGGTATCGCAAAGCTATGCCGACCAATACAACGGACAGTCTCTGCGCTGCTATGTGGATAACTTTTCGGACGTGCTTTCCGCTTATCTGACCACTACGCAAAAGGTGAGTGTGACCCTGTGGGTGCTGCAGGTGCCCATCTTTATGCTGCTTGCGGCGTTCATCTTTATGGTATCGGGGCAGATGCTCAAAATGGAGCAGAGCGAGATTGCTGTTATCAAGAGCCGCGGCGCAGGTAAAATGCAGATTTTCGGCATTTACCTTATGCAAAGCTTGCTCATTTCCGCTATCGCATTTGCGCTGGGCATTCCGCTTGGCATGTACCTGTGTCAGGTGCTTGGTTCTGCCAATGCATTCCTTGAGTTTGTACGCAGGAGCGCGTTGCCCCTTGAAGTAACAGCGGAGGCACTGTTCTACGCGGGCGCGGCGTCGCTGCTGTCGGTGGGCGCCATGGTGCTGCCTGCGCTGCGCTATGCCAAAACGGGTATCGTTGACAACAAGCGTCAAAAGCACAGCCGTTTTACCACGCCGCTGTGGCAAAAGCTTGGACTGGACATCATCGTTATGCTGGTGGCGCTCTACGGTCTGTACAGCTTTAACGGACAAAAGGATATTCTTGCGGCGCGCGTGATGGATGGCGCATCGCTGGACCCACTGCTCTTTCTTTCCAGCTCTCTGTTTATGATCGGCTGCGGTCTGCTTGCGGTGCGCATCGTGCCGCTGGCGGTATGGTGCATCTACCGTTTGTTCAAACGTGCGTGGAGCCCTGCCATGTATGCCTCCTTCCTGCAGGTGCTTCGCAACCGCTCCAGCCAAAGCTTTATCATGGTATTTCTCATTATGACGGTGGCGCTGGGCGTATTCAACGCGCAGGCTGCGCGCACCATCAACCGCAACGCGCAGGATAATCTGTACTATACCATTGGTGCGGATGTTGTTTTGCAGGAAGTGTGGGAGTCTACCGAAAGCGGCGAAGGTGATGAGACGACCGTCACCTACCGCGAGCCCGACTTTGGACGTTACGAAGCGCTGGAAGGCGCTGAGGCGGTCACACGGGTGTTTGTGAGCGATAAAGTCAATGTGCCTGTTGCCAAGGGCGGCACGGTGAAAAACGTAAGGCTCATGGGCATCCATACCAAAGAGTTTGGCGAGGTGGCGTGGTTTAAGGACAGCCTTTCGGATGTGCATTGGTATCATTACCTCAACGCCATGGCGCAAAACAGCCGTGCGGTATTGGTATCGCGCAACTTTGCGGACCAGTACGGCTACAAGCTGGGCGATTTGATCACCTACCGCATCGGTACGGATGAGAGCGTGCGCGGCGTCATCTACGGCTTTGTGGATTACTTCCCGGGCTTCCGCCCTGTTGCTTACGCCAAGGGAACGGATGGTCTGTACCGCGAAACGGAGAACTATCTCATCGTTGCGCATCTGCAGCAGCTTCAATCCTCCTGGGGCGTTCAGCCGTATCAGGTGTGGGTCAAAAACAAAACTTCGAGCGATTATCTCTATGATTTTGCTGCATCTGTCTCAAACGGTTTTTCCGTGTTTGAGGATGCGGCTGCAAGCATGGTCGAAAAGAAGAACGACCCCGTTTTGCAGGGTACCAACGGCATATTGACCGTCGGGTTCATCGTTGTGCTCATGCTTTGCTCCGTGGGTTTCCTCATTTTCTGGGTGCTGAGCATCAAAGCCCGCTCTTTGCAGTTTGGTATCTTCCGTGCCATGGGCATGACCATGCGCGAGGTGTTTATCATGCTTGTCAACGAGCAGCTGTTCATCAGCGGCACCGCCATTGCGGCGGGTGCGCTTGCAGGCCATCTGACGGCAAAGCTGTACATGCCGCTCATCCAGCTGGCCTATGCCGCCAGCGATAATGCCCTTCCGCTGGAACTGGTCAGCCAGACGTCGGATTATATCCGCCTGTTTGCGGTCATCGGGGCCGTTATGCTCGTTTGCATGACGGTGCTTGGCGTGATCATCTCGCGCCTGAAGATCGCGCAGGCATTGAAGTTGGGGGAGGATTAAGCCATGGCAGAGAATATTTTTATCTCGGCTCAAAATGTCAAACGATGCTTCTCCACTTCTGCGGGTGATTTCTGGGCGCTCAAAGGGGTCAATGCGGATATCCCGCGCGGTAAGCTTACCATCCTCAAAGGGCGCTCGGGCAGCGGTAAAACAACGCTGCTCAATATCCTGGGTGCGCTTGATAAGCCCACCGAAGGCGATGTGATCTTTGACGGCAGAAGCATCGTTGATATGAACGAGCGCAAACGCGCACAGCTCAGGCGCAAAGAGATCGGCTTTGTGTTTCAGTCTGTGGCGCTCATCCCCATGATGAACGCTGCCGAAAATGTACAGTACGCCCTGCGCATGGCCCGCAGCCGCGAGGATCACGAAAAACGCGCTGCCGAGTGCCTGCGCATGGTGGGCCTTGCTGCGCGCATGAATCATATGCCGCAGGAGCTGTCGGGCGGCGAGCAGCAGCGTGTAGCCATTGCCCGCGCCATTGCACACCGTCCCAAAGTGATTTTTGCCGATGAACCCACGGGCGAGCTGGATACGCTCACGGGCCTGCAGGTGGTCAAAATCTTCAAGGAACTGTGCGAGCGCGAAGGCGTTACCATCATCATGACCACCCACGATACAGGGCTGATGGAAATCGGCGACGCTGTATTTGAGCTTGAGGACGGTGAACAAATCAGTGGACGCAAATAAACACGCAATGATCGAGTGCGAAAACCTTGTCAAAATCTACAAGACCAAGGATATCGAGGTGCTGGCGCTGCAGGGGCTTGAACTGCGCGTGGAGCAGGGCGAACTGATGGCCATCATCGGCAACAGCGGCAGCGGCAAATCTACATTCCTCAACATGATCGGCGGTCTGGACAGGCCTTCGGCAGGCAAACTGTTTGTGGATGGAAAAGACCTGTTCAAAATGACGGACAGCCAGCTGGTGGATTACAAGCGCTCTACGGTCGGCTTTGTCTGGCAGAACAACGCGCGCAACCTCATGCCCTATCTCACGGCATGGCAGAACGTTGAAATGCCCATGCTGTTTGAAAAAGATGTGAAAAAGAAAAAACAGCGCGCGCTGGAATTGCTGGAACTGGTAGGCCTCGGGCATAAAAAGCATTCAAAGCTTACGCAGATGTCGGGCGGCGAACAGCAGCGCGTAGCCCTTGCCATTGCGCTGGCCAACAATCCCAAACTGTTGCTTGCGGACGAGCCCACGGGCTCGGTGGACGCCAAAACAG
>JAZKYW010000149.1:0-5349 GCA_045612325.1 Candidatus Limiplasma sp.
GCTAGAAGTGCTGGTTTCTTCCTGCGCAAAAATCGCCAGCAGGAACTCAAGAATGGCCTTGAGAATCATTTTGAGCCATTCCATCGCCTTGTTGACGGCTTTGCCCAGCGCGGGAATGAGGGAAAGCAGCAGCACCAGACCCATCATCAGGTAGGTGAGCAGGCGGTTGCGCTTGCGCACGGCGGAGGGCACGGTATGGCTTTCGGGCATTGCGCTTGCCATGCTTTGACGGTTGAAGCTGAGCATCATCAAAAGCAGGAAGACAAGGAAAGCCACGTTCAGCAAAGGCGTGAGCCCGGGGATGGAAGGTGGATTGGCAAACAGGATGAACTGGGCCAGCAGATGCGCAATTACGCAGGATGCCGGCACAAACAGCGCCGGCTCGCGTCCGCGCTCCCAGCCTGCGATGGGCAGAGTGCAGAGAAACAGCACCGAGTACATCAGCAGCAGGAAAATGCGGGCGGCGATGTGCGCTTCAGCAATTACAAAAAAGTTTGCGCCAATGAGGAATGCCAGCGCAGGCACCGCGGGAATCAGCCTCCATTTGCCGGGAATCAGCAAACAAAGGACGGAGAACAGCAGATACCCTGCAGGCACGACCAGCCACGGCAGCAAGGCTTCACCACCGAGCAGGTGGCACAGAACAACGGGGATGGGCAAGAGACCGCAAAAGAACATCAGCGGCAGCTGGCAGCGGAAAAAACGTGTACGCATCAGTTTTCCGCCTCCTTTTCCAGCAGGTGAACATGCACGGTGTTGCCGCGCATGCGCAGTTCTTCAATGCGCTCTTCGATTTCGGGACAGGTATAAGCAGTGAGCAGCAGGAAGTCTACGCCGTTCATGCCCATCAGTTCATCAAGGAACTCATGGAAGTTTTTGATGAAACGAATTTTCAGGCGTGCCATTTCGGAAAGGATCTCTTCCTCACGCGCAGCGCCTGCGGAAGGCGGCATCACGGTGCACTGCGTGCCGCCGAGCTCGTTGGGCATGTTGGTGGCAAAGCCGCAGGGCAGACCGCTGCGCAGCACCTGTGTGCACAGCGTGGCAGCCATGGAAATGGCGTGTTCCACAGGGCCCTGTTCGTAGTCCATCAGGCTGCCCCACTGGTGATAGCTCAGCTGAGCGTTGACAACCACCATCAGCTGCGTCTGTGCGGTGAAATCGTGGGTGCGCACCTGCAATTCGCCCGTGCGGGCAGTGGCAGCCCAGTGGATATCGCGCACGTTGTCGCGGAACTGATAGGGACGGATGCCGTTGACAAGGAAAGGATCCTGCAAAAGCTGGCGGGGAACGATGGTCTCGCCCATCAGACGGTAGAAGGGAGAAGGCACATCGGACGGGTCGAGCAGGCGGGGATAGACCAGAATGGTCTCGGAGGAATGCTGTTCAGCGCTGGCGCATACAAAGCCAAGCAGGTCGCCTGCGGTGAGCGTGGCGTTGCCGATGTCATATACGCCGCGCTTTTGCAGATGCACCTTGTGACGGCGTGTGATCTGCTGGTAGGGCATGAGCATGAACAGGCTGCGGTGATACATGTCGCCGCTTACGCCAAGGTTTTCCTGACGGCCGAAACGCAAATGCCCCGAGATGCGGCTTTCCAGCCTGAGCCACGGAACGATGAGCGGACGGTCGTTGCGTACGACCTCGATCACTTCCACGCTTTCGCCTTCAAAGGCGGCGGGAACAGAGAAGGAGCGGCTGCATTGCAGTCCCTTGAGCGCAAACGCACGAAGCACGAAGCTGCAAACAGCATTTACTGCGAGCAGGACAACAACGATGACGAGAACGCTCATAGTGCTTCCTCGGTGGGTACGGGCAGCTGGGCAAGCAGTTCACAGACAAAGTCGGCAGCGCTCTTGCCGTGGATGCCGCGCATGACCAGACGGTGAGCCAGCACGGGCACAGCCATTTCCTTTACATCATCGGGGATGACATAATCGCGGCCGCGTACGGCAGCAAGCGCCTGACAGGCGCGCATCAGGTTGAGCATGGCGCGGGGAGACGGACCGAGACGTACCTTGGAGGGGTCGCGGGCAGCCTCGCACAGGGCGGCGATGTAACACATCACAGGCTCGGAAACTTCACACTGAGCGTACAGCTTGCCGGCTTCCGCCAGCTCGCTCATATCAGCAACGGCGTCGAGTGCGGTCAGGGGGCTTGCGGCGCGGAAACGCTGCATCATGGCCAGTGCCTCATCCTTGGTGGGATAACCCAGAGAAATGCGGATGAGGAAGCGGTCCAGCTGAGCCTCGGGCAGGGGGAAGGTACCCTGCGTTTCAACGGGGTTCTGAGTAGCAATAACAAGGAAGGGAGCGTCCAGAGGATAGGTCACGCCGCCTTCGGATACCTGACGTTCTTCCATACATTCCAGAAGGGCGCTCTGGGTACGGGGCGTGGCACGGTTGATTTCGTCAGCCAGCAGGATATTGGTAAATACGGGACCGCGCATGAAAACGAAGTCACCGCTCTGCTGACGGAAAACGCGGGTGCCGGTAACGTCGGCGGGCAGCAGGTCGGGAGTGAACTGTACGCGGGCAAAGCCGCCGTTCATGGATTTGGAAAGCGCCTTGGCAAGGGTGGTCTTACCGGTGCCGGGTACGTCCTCCAGCAGTACATGACCACCGCAGATGAGTGCGGAGAGCACGAGTTCTATTTCTTTTTCCTTGCCGATGATCACTTTCTGAATGTTCTGTTTGATGCGCTCAACGAGCGTGCTGATGTTCTGGTATTCCATCCGGTTCCAGCTCCATTCGTGTCAAAATGGTGGTGTGTATATGCGTATGTTTTATCTTCTTCCAAAATAAGAAACTTGTCAAGAAATAAATAAAAAAAGATGTAAAATGCAGGATTTTTTGGCACGGATGCGTTATAATAGAAACAAACTCGGAAGGGGAGAAAAAACATGAAAAAACTGATTTGTATGCTCCTTGCGTTCCTGATGCTCACGGGCAGCGCGTGCGCCACCATTCTTGACCCCAAAGGGGTGGATCTGGAATTCAAACTCAATACCGGTATCGAGGCAAAGCGTGCGGAGGTGCTGTGTAAATCCCTCAGCGCTCTGGCACAGCCCAACGCGAGAGCTTCCAAGGTGAAAAGCTTCAGCGCAGGCAAGACCTTCCTGACCTGGGAGAGCGAAGATATCTGGCTCAACTGTTACTACAGCGACGGCGCCGACCCCGCCTGGGTACGCAATTACTACGTGCTCGTTGACCCGCATTACTACCGCACGGATAACGGCACCGCCGTCTATGCCTACGGCAGCACCAATGCGCCCCGCGTAGGCCTTACGGATACGGGTGATGTATATCCCATCATTATGGAAAACGGCGATTGGGTGGTCATCAGCATCCGCGGCGCTTCCGGCTGGATCCGCAAGAATGCCAATGACTACGTCCATCAGTGCTGGCTGCAGCCTGCGGATTTTGAAAATATCAAAAAGGCAGAACTGTACTGGACCAACGGAAGCTCCGAAATCACCAACCCGACCGTGCTTGCCCAGCTTTCGGCGTTGCTGATGGATTCCCATGACATGGGCGCTGCCACGGCAGGCTGTCCTTTCGGTACTGTTTACATGACCCTGACGCTGGCAAACAACGAGCGTGTGACGCTGGATATTGCTACCGACAGCTGCAACATTCTTCGTGTAGGCGGTCATGATATCCGCTACGGCGTTACCACCCACGCAAGCAGCCAGCAGCTGCTGCGCCTCTTCCCCGGTTACCATTGATAACAAGATAACAAAAAGCTCCGTTCCTCAGACAGGAACGGAGCTTCTTTCTATGCCTTAAATCAGGGACTTGCCTTCCCATTCGCGGGCGGTGGGGAAATCCATGACCTTGGCGATGGTGGGCGCGGTATCCAGAATATTCACGTTTTCCAGCTTCTTGCCGGGCTCGAAATCGGGGCCGATGTAGAACTGGGGAATGGTCATATCCTCGGGCATCTTGGTGCCGTGGGTATGGTCGTGACCGCCGTGGTCGGCAGTGACAACGATGGTGTACTCATCGCGGCATTCTTCCCATACGCGCTTGACGTTATCAAGCGCGATGCTGATGCGCTTGATGTATTCCTCGCTCATCCAGCCGCAATCATGACCGCCCTTGTCATCGGTATCCACCATGTACAGGTAGACGAAATCGGGCTTGCTCTTGCGGATGCGCTCCAGCGCAAGGTCGGTCAGCTCGGTATCAACGCTCTCGGCGGTATAGGCGTCCATGTGCGTGGAGTAAGTTACCGCCATGGGATGGCATACATCGCGCATACGACCCCAGCCGTAGAACATGGCGCTGACGCCGCCCGCGCTCTTGATTTGTTCAAAGATGCCGTTGGCGGGACGAACCGAAGGCAGGCCGTTATTGATCATGCCGTGAACCTGGGGAGGAATGCTGTAAAACAGGGACATATGGCAGGGGAGCGTAACGGGAGGGAACACCGTCTGCGCATCCAGCGCGTAAGAGGAAATTTTGAGCAGTTCTTCTGCAAAGGGATTGCCGCACTGCATAAAACCGTCGGGGCGCATACCGTCAATGGAGATCAGAATGACTTTGCGGTTCATGGTGTTATATTCCTTTCTGTTTTTTGGCGAAAATTTATTTGCGCGTATAGCAAGCGTCAAACACGGCACGGTCCGCCTTGGTGCGCACGATGATGGAAGTGCGCAGTTCGTTGGCGGGATTGCCGGGCGACTTGGCGGCAAAGACTTCCTTGCCGGCGGTATCGATCTTTACGACCAGCGTTTCGCCGTTGAGCGTAAAGGAGGCAGTCAGCTCATCGCAGCAGATACGGCGTACATCGGTAAAGTACTGGTAGCCGCAGGTGTCGCCGATAAAGGCTTCCTCGCCGGGCTGGGCGGAGAAGCAAGCTTCGCCTTCCGCATGGAAGAACCAATCAATGGTGTGCTCGCCCGTGCAGACGATCTCCGTACGGTCGAGAATGACGTCTTTTTCGGGGGTAAGGGTGCGTACAGCGCTTTCAACGCCCTCCCAATTGGTATCCACAACGGCGCGTGCGCCGTCTTCGGTCTCTTCCACATGGGTGGGGATCAGGAAATAGGGCTGATCAAAATCAACAGCGATCGAGTTGTGGGAAGCAGCCAGCTGATACCAGTTTCGGTACAGCGGATGCGCATAGCCGGGGGTGCCTAAGTCCTTGGAGAAGGGCTGAAGGATCACGGACAGGCGGTCGCGGTGCATGTGGCTGCGGATGATGGCGCCGGACTTGAGAATGGCATGGACAGGCTGCTTCATGATCGCCAGATTGCTGCTCTTCCAGAAGTTGATGCCGTTGTCCGCATGGTCGATCAGGAGAGAGTAGGGCAGGCAGACTTTTTCGGGGCAGCGCTGACGCAGC
>JAZKYW010000150.1:0-4893 GCA_045612325.1 Candidatus Limiplasma sp.
ATATTCAAAAGCTCCTCGTTTGCAATAATTTTGTAATTCATGATGCTCCTCCGGGTTGCAATCAGATAGTATTTATGATACAATAAAATAGTACCATAATTTAGGGTACCCGTCAAGGTGAAATACTACATTTTAAGAGGTTTTTTATGCGTCTTACCGACATAGGAACAGTAAAGCAGATAATGGAGGAAAACGGCCTTTCCTTTGAGCATATGCCCACCGGCATCGACACCATGTGCCTGATTGTGGCCACTGCCGAACTGGACGCTGTACGCGAGCAGGTGATCAAGCGCATTGTAGAACTCACCGAGCCGGACAGCATCACCGTGCACGATGATATGGGCATCATCGCCACCGTAGGCCGCGGCATGGTGCACAATCCCGGTACCGCCGCCCGCCTGTTCTCTGCCCTGAGCAGCGCCAAGGTAAACGTTCGCATGATCGATCAGGGCTCCAGCGAGCTGAGCATTCTGGTCGGCGTGGACAGCGGCGACTTCCACAACGGCATCCGTGCCATTTACCACGAGTTTGTCAAGGGTTGATCCCTCACACGCAATGCAGACCCCCGTCCGCAGGCTGTGCAGCGCATGCACAGGCCGCGGATGCGCGAGGTCTGCCTTTGCATGTATACAGTCGTACAAAAGGAGGCTTCCTCATGCAGCTGACGGCTGAAATGTTTTTGATCGTATGCCCGCTTGTCGCGCTTGCGGGCTTTGTAGATTCCATCGCGGGTGGCGGCGGTTTGATCTCGCTGCCGGCCTATTATCTGGCGGGTCTGCCTGCCAGCACGGCGGCAGGCACCAACAAAATGTCCGCCTGCATGGGTACGGCACTGGCGACCTATAACTATGCCAGAAGCGGCAAAATCGACAGGCGCATCGGCCTGTGCGCGGGCTTTGCAGCGCTTGTCGCCAGCGTGCTGGGCGTTGCGGTGATGAAATCGCTTTCCGACCAGGCCATCCGTGTGCTGGTGATGTGCTGCCTGCCTGTGGCGGCGGTATTTACGCTGCGCGGTCACGGCAAGGCGGAGGAGCGCAGACACTTCAGCGATGTGCAGACCACGCTCATCTCCCTGTGCATCGGTCTGGCCATCGGCTTTTATGACGGACTTGTCGGCCCCGGCACCGGCACGTTTTTGATCCTGTTGTTCGTTCAAATATTTGGATTGGATGATGTTACCGCCAGCGGCACCGCCAAGGTCCCCAATCTTATGAGCAACATCGCCGCGCTGACCACGCTGTTTGTATCGGGCGATGTGCTGTGGCTGCTTGGTCTGCCCGCAGGCCTTTGTTCCATGGCAGGCGCAGCCCTCGGCAGCCGCCTCACCATCCGCAAAGGAAGCAAATTTATTCGCGGAATGATGCTGATTGTTTTGATATTGCTTCTTGTCAAAATGATTACGGATATGTTACAATAAAATGGATAATGGCTGCCTGTCGCAGCTGCGCTTTGACTTATGCATTGCGAGGTGTTCCTGACATGAATCAGGCCGATATGAACCGTAAAGTATGTCTGACCCTTCCCGCAGACCCTGCGTATGCACCCGTGGCAACGCTGGCCCTCAGCGGTCTTGGTATGATCGCCAACCTTGATGTGGACCTGCTGGGCGACCTGCGTACCGTAGCTGCGGAAGCCATGGATTGCCTGCGCAATCAGGCTGCCCGTCCCCAGTGCATCGAGATCTGCGCCGGCGTGGAAAACGGCATGCTGTGCGTGTGCTTCAAGGCGCTTTGCCGCGAACATGTTGAGGAATGCGAAGCGCTTGATATGGATATCACCCGCTGCGTGCTGGAAACGCTGATGCCCCAGGTAGAACTGGAAGCGGACGAAGATGGCGTGCATGGAATCCGTTGCTCCATGCCTGTGTAAGCGGAGGCAGCCATGAACGATGAAAGACTGCTCCCGCTGTTGGAGCAATACGCCGCGACGCGCGACGTCGTGCTGCGTGACAGGCTGGTGGAGGGATATCTGCCCCTTGCCAAAGCCGTGGCGCGCAAGTTTACGGGACGCGGCGCCGATCTGGAGGACCTTGAGCAGGTAGCCGCCATTGCGCTGCTCAAGGCCATTGAACGCTTTGAACCGCAGCGCGGTTTCCGCTTTGTTACCTATGCCGTGCCCACCATCACGGGTGAGCTTCGCAATCACCTGCGAGACCGCGGCGGTCTGATGCGTATGCCGCGCGATCTGAGGCAGCGTTTGTACCAGCTGTCCAAAGTGCAGGAAAGCTTTGAAAATGAGTTTCTGCGCGCGCCCACCGCAGCCGAGCTTGCGCAGCGCATGGGCGTAAGCCCTGAAGAGATCCTCACCATTCTCAGCCTGCGCACGCAGAGCGAATATGTATCGCTGGATACGCCCGTGGGCGAGGACGGCGATACCCGCCTGGAGGATATGCTGGGCAGCGGCGATGCAGGCTATGAAGCGCTGGAACGCCGCGAATGGATGGAATGGATCCTGTCCAAAGTGAGCGATACGGAGAAGGAGATGCTCCTTCTGCGCTACCGCGACGGGCTGGGTCAGCGCGAAACAGCCAGACGCATGGGCGTTTCGCAGATGCAGGTATCCCGTCTGGAAAGACGTGTTCTCAGCCGCCTGCGCGCCATGGAGCAACAGGCGTAAACAGGTGAATGATGTTATGATAAAGGAGGTGCATGCACGTGCAGCCCAATCAGCCGCAGGGAGGATTTGATCCCTATTTTCAGCAGCAGCCGATGCAGTGGCAGCAGGGCGGCAATCCGCCGCAGCCCGGCATGCCCAACGGTCAGTGGCCCATGCAGGGTCAGCCCAATATGGGGTGGCAGCAGCCGCCCATGCAGAATGTGCCGTGGCAGCAACAGCAGCAGCCCGTTTTTCAGCAGTGGCCGCAGCAGATGCCCCCGGAGATGATGCAGCAGCAATCCCAGTATGACGCCTATATGCAGCAGATGCCGCAGATGCCCACGGCGCAGCAGCCTGTGGAGCAGCCCGTGCAGCGCAAAAAGAAGCGCGTGCGCAAGCCCCGTCAGGGCGGCGGTGGAAACGGCTGGAAAGCCGTTGCTGCACTGGTGCTTGCCCTCGGCGTAGGCCTCTTCTTTTTGAAGGATATGTTCTTTGGCGGCGGTTACAATACCGCTGTTGTGGAGGACGGTACGCTGGGCGATACCCATGTGGGTGAAGCGCTCATCGTGCGCAACGAAGTAGCGTATGATGATGAAGGCGTACAGAACATCACCTATGTGGCGCAGGAAGGCAGTGTTGTCTCCCGCGGCGCAGTCATCTGCTATGTCTATTCCACGGGCTACAGCTCCAAGGAAATGATGACGCTGCAGGATTACCGCGACCAGATCAAGGATTATCAGCAAACGCTGCTCAAGGGCGAGACCGCCTACGACCAGAAGATGACCCGCCTTGAAAGCGAAGTTCTGCAGCACGGTCTGGAAGTGCGCAACCTTGTGCAGGGCATGCGCGGCAATCTGCTCAACGAGGAAAAGTTCCTTGCTCAGTCTATTACCGATCGTCAGAATTATTTCCGCAGCAAGTATTCCAGCGATATGCGCCTCAACCGCCTCTATGATGACGAGGCGACCCAGCAGCAGCGCATCGACAGCTGGATCAAGCAGAAGGTCGCCGTGCAGGATAGCATTGTAAGCTTCTATACCGATGGCTTTGAGTATGCGCTCACGCCCTCTGAATATGAGAAGTACTCGCCTGCCGAAGTGCGCGCCATGATCAACGGTCAGCGCCCCGCCACTTCCACCGCCCAGCGCGGCCGCACCAACCTCTACAGACTGGTCAAGCAGGATAACTATGCCGTTCTCATGCTCATTAAGGACAGCCTGTGGAATCCTGTGGAAGGCAGCACGCTCAAGCTGGTGCTGGAACAGTTCAACGATACCGTGGTCGACGCCCGCGTGCTCAGCTTTACCCGCTCCGGCGGCGAACTGCTGGTGCGTCTTGCCGTTATGGGCGACGTGACCGATGTATTGTATATGCGCAAGTGCTCCGCTCGTTTGGGCGAGTATGTCGATTGTCTGAAGGTGCCCCAAAAGGCGCTGTATGAAAAGAACGGACAGACCGGCGTTGTGCTTGCCGAGGCCGACCCTCAGGTTTTTGTGCCCGTCAAACTGCTCAGGACCGAGGACGGTTATGCCTATATCACGCCGCAGCAGACCGGTACGCTCACCAAGGGTGAGGTCGTACGCCTGTTCTGATCGGGAAAGGGACACACAGCATGGAACAGGAAAAGACGAACGTACAGCTCCTGCTGGAAACGCTGGAACCTGAGGTGCTTGAGCGCAACGTAGCAAACGTGCTTGCCGCGCTTGAGCAAAACCGCTATGGCGAACAGCCGCCCGCCAGGCTCATCGCCGTGACCAAGACGGTCGCGCCTGCGGTGATCAGGGCGTTGAAGCCGCTGGGGGTTCTGGACATCGGTGAAAACCGCGCGCAGGTAGCGCTGCCCAAGCTTGCGCATATCGCGCCGGAATTTCGTTTGCACTGGATCGGAAGGTTGCAAACCAATAAAGTTAAAGATATAATAGATCATGTATGCATGCTGCATTCGCTGGACCGCATGGAGCTTGCGCGCGAGGTGGACCGCCGTGCGCGTCAGCACGGCAGGGTCATCCCTGCGCTGGTGCAGGTCAACATCGCAGGCGAAGAGCAGAAAGCCGGTCTGCCTCCTCATGAGGTGGAAAGCTTCCTCAGGCAGATGCATGAGTATCCCAATATCCATGTGGAAGGCCTGATGGCCATCATGCCGCTCACCGCCTCCGAACAGGAGCTGGAAAAGCTGTTCGCGGGCATGCGTGAGCTGTTTGAACAGATGCGCGCGCTCAACATCGAAGGCGTTGAGATGCGTGAGCTTTCCATGGGTATGTCCAATGATTACAAGATCGCTGCGCGCAACGGCGCAAC
>JAZKYW010000151.1:0-2787 GCA_045612325.1 Candidatus Limiplasma sp.
TGGTTTCCATCGGCGTTTCCGCCAGGGGAAGCATATCTTCCGCAAGCTCTGTCAGCTGAGAGAGGGAGTCATCCATGGCAACGGCAAGCCGTGCGGCATCGATAAAGATATCCTGATTGCCCGTAAAGGAGGGCAGCATCAATCCAAAGCCGGCAAGTACACATACTGTAAACACAAGCATCACAACAGTGCCGAGCGAAATGCGTTTTTTGCGTGGTTTTGCCACGGCTAAACCTCCTTTTCTGTTCATAGTTATATCAATGATATCACAATCGGCAGACGGATGCAACAAAAGGCAAAGTTGTAACAGTTTTATCAAAAGTCGTATTGACACAAGGATGGAAACATGATATTCTTTACCCCGGAAATCCGATTAAAAAAGTCGGGATTCCGAAAGGAGCCACTATGAAGCTATCTACACGCGGTAAATACGGCCTGTATGCCATGTATTACCTGAGCAGGCATGCCGGAGAAGGACCGCAGACACTGCAGAGCATTTCGACGGTCGGCGTGCCCAAGCAGTATCTGGAGCAGATATTGGGCAATCTCAGGCGTGCGGGTCTTGTAAGCAC
Source organism: Candidatus Limiplasma sp. (assembly GCA_045612325.1). GTDB lineage: Bacteria > Bacillota > Clostridia > Christensenellales > Aristaeellaceae > Limiplasma. The sequence goes on from JAZKYW010000151.1 coordinate 573, forward strand.
CGTGCGCGGCGCTCAGGGCGGATACCAAATGGCACGCAAGCCTGAGGATACCTCGCTCAGAGATATCATCGACGCTGTCGAAGGTCCTATCGAGCTGAGCGAATGCGCCTCTGCCGATGGTAACTGTCATAAATCGGGGACCTGTCCTGTGCGCTGGGTATGGCAGCAGGTAACGGATTCCATCAACCACGAACTGGAAAAGATCAAACTGAGCGATATGCTGAATCAAACGTGCGAAAGCGAGGAAAATACGCATGAGTAACCCCCGCATCTATATGGATAATGCAGCCACCACCGCTACCCGCCCCGAAGTGCTGGAAGCGATGCTGCCTTACTTTACCCAAATCTACGGCAACCCCAGCTCCATCCACGCCTTCGGTCGTGAAGCCCGCAAGGCCATGGAAAATGCCCGCAGGCAGGTAGCCACCGCCATCGGCTGTGAAGCCCGCGAGGTGTATTTCACCGCAGGCGGCAGCGAGAGCGATAACTGGGCCATCCGCTGCGCGCTGGCTTCCCGCAAGGGCAAGCACATCATCACCAGCCAGATCGAGCACCACGCCGTTCTGCACACCTGCGAGTACCTGGAAAAGCAGGGCTATGAGGTAACTTATCTGCCTGTGGATGAGTACGGTATCGTTTCTGTTGAATCCGTCAAAAATGCCATCCGCCCCGATACTGCTTTGATCACCATCATGGCTGCCAACAACGAAATCGGCACCCTGCAGCCTGTGGCTGAGATCGGCAAGATCGCCAAGGAAGCCGGTATTCTGTTCCACACCGATGCTGTGCAGGCCGTAGGCGCTGTGCCTGTGGATGTGAAGGAATGGAACGTTGATATGCTCAGCCTGTCCGGTCACAAGCTGCATGCGCCCAAGGGCGTAGGTGCGCTGTATATCCGCAAGGGCATCCGCATCTCCAACCTCATTTACGGTGGCGCTCAGGAACGCGGCCTACGTGCCGGCACGGAAAACCTGCCCGGCATCGTTGGCCTGGGCAAGGCCATCGAACTGGCAACCGCCGAGCTTGAAGCCAATGCTGCCCGACTGACAAAGATGCGCGACCGCCTGATCGAGGGCATTCTTGCCGCCATCCCCGATGTGCAGCTCAACGGTCATCGCACCCAGCGCCTGCCCGGCAACGTCAACGTATCCGTGCGCTACGTGGAAGGCGAAGCGCTGCTGATGCGCCTTGATATGGCGGGTATCGCCGCTTCCAGCGGTTCTGCCTGCACCAGCGGCAGCCTTGATCCCAGCCATGTTCTGCTGGCCATCGGTCTGCCTCACGAAATCGCCCACGGCAGCCTGCGCCTCTCTCTGGGCAGTGACAACACCGAAGAGGATGTTGATTACGTGATCAAGACCCTGCCTGAGATCGTATCCACCCTGCGTGCCATGAGCCCCCTGAATGCCGAAAACCTGTTCAAGTTTTAATCATACGTCGGAGGAATAAAGACAATGTACAGCGAAAAAGTGATGGATCATTTTGCAAATCCCCGTAATGTAGGCGAGATCCCGGACGCATCCGGCAGCGGCACTGTCGGCAATGCCAAGTGCGGAGATATCATGAAGATGGATATCAAGGTCGAGAACGGCATCATCGTTGACGTTAAGTTCAAGACCTTTGGCTGCGGCGCCGCCATCGCCACCAGCTCCATGGCGACCGAAATGGTCAAGGGCAAGACCCTTGAAGAAGCCCTTACGCTGACCAACAAGGCTGTTGCCGAGGCGCTGGACGGTCTGCCCGCTCACAAGATGCACTGCTCCGTTCTGGCAGAAGAGGCCATCAAGGGTGCGCTGAAGGACTATTATGACCGCAACAACATTCCTTACGATGCCTCCGTCTTCCCCGACTGCGAGCATTGCGCTCATTGTGAGTAATATGATCGTATCGACAAAAGGGCGCTATGCCCTGCGGGTGATGGTGTACATGGCCATGCAGGACAACACCGCGTACACCCCCTTGAAACAAATCGCAGAATCCGAGGGTATTTCCCAAAAATATTTGGAGTCCATCATGACCATTCTGTCCAAAGCGGACCTTGTGGATGCCGTCCACGGCAAGGGTGGCGGCTACCGTTTGAATCGCAGCCCCGAATGCTACACCGTAGGCAGCATTCTGAAGCTGACGGAAGGCAGCCTTGCCACCGTCTCCTGCACAACCCAGGGCAGCGCCGCCTGTAACCGTTCTACCTGCTGCCACACCCTGCCCATGTGGG
>JAZKYW010000152.1:0-9020 GCA_045612325.1 Candidatus Limiplasma sp.
AAGGCTACTGCATCAAAAAAATCATGTTTGAAAGTATGCCCGGTTTTTGGTCTACGGGCAATTTGTATTTTCCAAAGCCTTTGAAGCAAAAGAATCCTGCCATTCTATATTTTATCGGTCATTTTGATGACCAGCGTCTGACCCGCGAAGAACGCATTGATGTACCTCAGCAGCTTGCCAACTTCGCCCGAATGGGTTTCATCTGCCTTGCAACAGATATGATTGGCAAGGTAGACAGCCAGCAGATTTCTCATGAATACGGCCGCGATGAAAAGGAACTTTGGAACTCCAACGGCGCAGGCATCCAGCTGTGGAATAACATCCGCGCTCTCGATTATCTGTGTGATATGCCCGAGGTGGATGCTGAACGAATCGGCGTAACAGGCTGCTCGGGCGGCGCTACCCAAAGTTTGAATCTTTCTTTGGTGGATGACCGCATTGCCGCAATCGCGCCTATTAACATGATTTCTCTTGAAATGCAAGGCGGATGCCAGTGCGAAAACGCGCCCGGTCTTCGCAGAGATACCGAAAACTGTGAAATGTGCAGCATGCTTGCCCCCAGACCGCTGTTCCTTGCCGGCTCTACCGGTGACTGGACCCGAAATCAGGAAACGATTGAGTATCCTGCTATCAAGGCAGTTTATGACCTGTACGACGCAGGTGATATAGTCGAGCATTTCTATCAAGTCGCAAACCATCAGTACAACGGAAAAACGCGCCGTTGTGTGTACAATTTCTTTGCCCGTACGCTGATGGATAAGGATATCCACTGGGAAGAACAGCCCATCGAAATCGAAGACCTGCAGGCTTTCACCTGGTTCCGCGGCAATGGCCATGCTCCGGGCATTGCCAACGATGCGGAGTTTTTTGAGGCACACAAAGCCGAACTTTCCAAGCGTACCGCCGCTTTGAGCAAAGACGAAAAGAAAAAGATGCTTGCATGGCTGGGCGGTATGAACGATAAAGAACTCTATACAGCTGACGGCAACCATTTTACGCTCGATGGCATGGCGCTTGAGCATAACGTAGCCTTCACGCACGGCGGTGTACAGCTTCCCTATGTCAAGCTTACGCCTGCCAACTGGGATCAGAAACGCGTATGCCTTGTACTGAGCGACCAAGGCAAGGACGTCGTCGAACGCGAAAACTTCCGTCAGATGCTTCGCGAAGGCATCGCTGTTATCTGCGGTGATCTGTTCCTTCTTGGCGAAAACGCGGAAGGAAAAATCAAAATCATGGGCGACCCGCAGGGAACGCGCTACTACACCACTTTCCATTATTCTACCGATGCTTACCGCATTCAGGATACCGCCCTGCTTTGGAAGGTAGCTCGGTCTGTTGGCGAAGACTGTACGCTTTGGGCGGAGGGAGCAGCTGCCCGCGCCGCAGCATGTGCACTCCCCTTCCTTGACAACGTTCAGAAAGCAGTTTTGGAGGATTCTGCTCTGCAGCTGGACGGGGATATGGAATATTATGAAAAGTTCAATGTTCCCGGCATTATGCTCGTTGGCGGCATCGAAGGGTGTCTCTCACTTGCTGGCTGTCCCGTTGAACGCTTCTAACAGCATCCGCAAACTTCACTTTTGTTGGTGAACAAGAATGGCTAAATGCAGTTTCGGAAAAGTATCTCTCAAAGGCACTTTCACACCAAAATGGCCCTATGGCACTGATTTGTATATCCGCCTTCTGTACATCGAAAACGCCGGCACGAAGGTGTTGTTTGCTGCGCTCGATTCCATGTGCACTGCCCCATCCGAAACTTTGAGATTCCGGAATGAAGTTTCAAAGCGTACAGGTATCCCTGCCGCTGCCATTTGGTATCACGAACTTCAAGTACATGCCGCGCCCGACAGCCTTGACCTTCGCAACGAAGCGATGGACAGAATTATCGAGCTTGTATCATCGAAAGTACTGGAAATGATGAACGATGCGAAGCCATTCCGCTGCGAAACAGCGGAGCTTGATGTTGGCGACCGCTTCAGCATGAATCGAGAACAGTATATCCACGGATTGGGCGGCGTGACCATATGGTCAGGTATGCAGTTTGATAGCGATAAACGCCCTTATTCCAACGACCCATCTGTTATGCTGCTGCGCGGGTATCAGCCTGAGCTTGAAAGTCTCAAAGAAGGCGTATACTTTGATAACCCCGTTGATTCAAAAGCCTTTCTGTTTGTTTTCAAAGATGAACAGGAGCGAGTGATTGGTACGCTCTCCCGTTTTGCGGCACATCCCGATGTGGCAGTACTGTTTGAATTGAAGGACGCGCCTCACGAAAACGAATATCACTACTGCTTTGACTGGCCTGGTTATCTGTGTGAAAAACTGGAGGATACTTTTAAGGCGCCGTCCATTTATCTGAACGGTCCGTGTGCTGACCTCGCAACAAAGAAGTCATGGAACGGGATGGAAACCTACGAGGCTTCCAATGCCGAGTGCAAAAGAATCGGCGAAGAAATTGCAAACGCGCTTCTCGAGCGCTATCAAAGCAAGCGCATTTCCGCAGGGAACCCGAATAACATCCGTGCCATCGAATGGACTTTTGAACTTCCTGTACGTAATGATTTCCCAAAAACAAGAGACGAACTGAACGAGCAGCTTTCTTCTCTCCCCCAACTCGATGCACAAATTGAGCAAGCTATCAACGAAAAACGTCCGCCGTATGAGATTAAAACACTGATCGATAATCGCTGGCGCTACATGCAGGATAGCGTCAGCGTAGACTACTACCTGATTTTCACCGATGAAACATTAGGAACACAGACGCTGGAAGTAAGTGTTCCTGTTGTGCAGTTTGGTGATTACCTGTTCATAGGCGTTCCCGGCGAATGCCTGGTGGATATGACCCTTTGGCTGCGTTCAACGTTTACAGGCGTTAAAACCATTCCTGTTGATCAGGTGAACGGCTACTACAATTACATGGCAACACCCGCTTCCCTCACACACGGAGGGTATACGTATTGGTCCAGCTGGGTAAACCGCCGTTCTATTCCTCTGCTCAAAGAAGGCATTGTCCGTGAAATGGACAAATGGCTGGAGTAAAACAAAAAGCCGTGGCAGCTAATGTGCCACGGCTTTTTTAGTGCGATCAATCGAGGTACTCGATGGCATGGGCAACAAACTCGGCGAAGATGGAGTTGGCCCAGGCAAACCAGGGACGGGTGAACTGGAAGGGATCATCAACGTTGACGCCTTCGTGCATCAGGTTGGTATCCGCATCGATGGTGATAAGGGTATCGATCAGTTCGCGGATCTCATCCTTATCGGTAGATGTAAGGCCCTGGATACACAGAGAGATGGGCCATACGTAGTTTTCGGGGGTATGGGGGCTGCCGATGCCCTTGGCGGCCTTGCCTTCAAAGTAGAAGGGGTTGACCTTGCTCAGCAGCATGCGGCGGGTGTTCTGATAGACAGGATCATTCACGTCGATGCAGCCCAGGTAAGGCAGGCTGAGCAGGCTGGGAACGTTGGCGTCATCCATCAGATGATAGTTACCAAAGCCGTCAACTTCGTAAGCGTATACGTCGCCGTATTCTTCGTGATGCACAACAGCATGCTTCTTGATACCGGCGTCGATCTCGTCATGCAGCTTCTTGATGCGGGCTTCAAAAGCCTCATCGGGAATCAGTTCATGAACGATCTCAAGCAGCTGCTCAAGAGAGCGAACGGCAAAGAAGTTTGCAGGAATGAGATAGCCGTACTTGCAGGCGTCATCGCTGGGACGGAAGCCGCTCCAGGTCATGCCGGTATAGGTTACAGGCTCGCCCTTGCCCTCGTGAGTCAGAGTATCCTTGGGCTTGCAGTTGGAACGTACGAAGAAGTAATCAGACTTTTCGAGATGGTGCTGCTCGATCTCCCAAACTTCTACGATGCGCTTGGCAGCCTTAATGAAGTCTTCGTTGCACCATTCGATGTTGGCAGTTTCCTTCCAGAAGGCATGAACCAGACGGATGGGATAGCACAGAGAGTCGATCTCGTACTTGCGCTCCCACACCCATACCTTCTGCGCTTCGGTCCAGCTGGAGGTATCGCGGCCGTGGCCCTTAGCGTTGGCTTCCTTGTTGAAAGCGTTGGCATAAGCATCCAGATTGACGTAGGAGAACTGACGCATGATGAGCTTGCAGATGGCTTCTTCAACCACAGGCTCAGTCTTGGCGAAAGGCAGATAGTGATATACCTGAGCAGAAGAGTCGCGCAGCCACATGGCGGGAATATCACCGGTGATCAGAAATACAGTACCGTCATCAGCGCGCTGCAGGGTGGTATCCCAGGTGCTGCGGAAGCACTGATTGTACATTTCAGCAAGCTTTTCCTTGCCGGCAGCAATCAGCTTGTCGTAGATTTCCTTAGTCATCCGATTCATCAGATCCATTGGTAATCCCTCACTTCTGTTTTGTTTTCAGTTTGCGTACAGCAATCAGCTGCGGAGGATCGTTAGGTTGGTTGAGAAAGCATTTATGCATAACGTCAAAACGTTTGTGATCAAGTTTTGACGCCCAGTCAAGCAAAGCATGCAGTTCGCGCGTGCCTTCCTCGTGACCGGGATATACGCATATCGTCATAACCGCTTCTTCCCTGAGCAGGGAAAGCGCAGCTTCAACAGCCTGTAGGGTGGTTTCCACCCGAGTGGTCACACCGTGCTCAGCGCCCGGAAGCCATCCGAGATTAAACACGATAGCATCCGCAAGCTCGTCTACAACTTCAGCCATATACTGGTGACCAAGACAGAAGAGTTTTGCTCTGTCAATGCATCCGGCTTCGGTAAGACGCTGCGCCGTTCTGTTTACGGCTTCCTGCTGGATATCAAAGGCAAACACAAGCCCGTTTTCGCCAACAGCATTACACAACCATAGAGTATCATACCCGTTTCCCATCGTCGCGTCAATAACCCGCGCCCCAGGAAATATTGCAGAATCGATCATTTCTTTTGCCCAATGACGAGCAGAGCGAAAATCGGTTGCCAAAATGACGTCCTCCCCATCTTTTTTAAGCATTCAGGCACGGACGGAAGCATTCCTGCGTTCACGGTATGCCTTCCAAACCATTTCGAAAGACTCGTCTTCAGCAGGCATGGGACGAATGCTGCGCCATTCGGGAGTGCAAACGCCGTTTGTGTAACTGATTTGCTGAATGACATTGGCATGTTCAGCGCCATCAAGCGCAAATGTGTAAAACTCCGGCAGCTTGGGAATTGTTTTACCTTCCGCATCGATATACATCGCGCTGCCGCGGCTCTTTCCGCCGTTTTGCAGATAATCAAGCATAGCTTCAACGTATACGCGCTGACAGACAAGCGTTTCGCGAAGCCTGTAAAGCCAGCGTAAATCCGTGCAGCATTCAACGCGAACACATTCGATGTTTTGCTGCTGCTCATCAATCAGCTTAAGTAACTGCTTCAGGTTATCTTCGCTGCGGATGGGACCCGCATAAAAGTCCATATTCTTACGCGCGTCGCAATAAACTTTGTGAATTTCAGGATAATCAGATACTGCAAAAGCAGCGTTTTCAATCGTGCAGAGCTTCTCAAAAGCCGAAGAAACAAGCTGTCCAAAAACTTCCTTCTCGCCAAAAACACCTGGATTGGCGGCAATTGCCTGACTTGCGCGCAGTGCGCCCGCCTGACCGGCGTTCAAAGCCGAACCACCCGGACGGTAAACACCATGCGTTGCAGCAGCCTCGCCTACTGCAAACAAACCATCAACGCTCGCCTGCCAATTGCAGTTAACAGCGATACCGCCGTTGTTGTGCTGAACACAAAGCGCAATTTCAAGCGGCTCCGTGCGCAAATCAACGCCATGGTCCATATAGAAATCGACAGCGGGCTCGTTCATCTGCAGCAGACGATCGATGGGTTTGCCAAAGCATGCATTTGCGCTGTGCAGGTACTGATAAGCCTCCGAAGAGAGCTCTTCAAAGCAAATTTCCTTGCATCCGGGATTTTCACGAAAATCAAGGAAAACCCTTCTGCCCTTCTGCTGTTCGTTATGAACAAGCAGGTCGATGCGTGAGCTTCCGTCCATAGCCTTTCGAACGTCAAAAGGCCACTGATACCCCTTGAGGAACACGTTGGAAAGAGCGTCTCCCTCATTTGCAAAAGCCTCGAACAAAAATTCGCGCTCATCACCGCCGTTTTGATCGGTGGAGATAAAACGAGGAAGTGCCTGCATATAAGTGCCGGATACGTTCCAGCGAGGTTTCAAAGACGCCAGACCAAACTGCCATTCCGTCAGATTCTGGCCAACTGCACCCGCCTCAAACGCAATACCCGTTGCGCCGTAATGAGAGCCGGGATAGACGCTGTTGAAATACATACCGGCAGGGCCGCCTGTAGCCATTACTACGTTGGCACAGCGGAAAACCACATAGCGCTTGCTTTCATCATCAGCATTGGCAAGATCCATGCAAAGCACGCCGTATACTTTGTTATCAGCAACAAGCAGCTTGATCACCTGCAAATGATCCCACACCGGAATACCAAGCTTGCGTACCGATTTTTCAAGCGCTTCCGTCATCAGTTTGCTGGTGTAAGGGCCTGCGCTCGTGGCTCTTCTGTAGGGGTCATGGTCGGTTTTATAGCCTACATATTCGCCGTACACATTGGTGGGAAACGGAACGCCAAGCTGAACAAGGTGGGAAAAACTGCCGGCGGAGGCAGCCGCTTCGCAAAGGGCTACATCACCATCCACCGCATGCCCCTTAAACAGCGTAGAAGCCATTTCTCGCACGCTGTCAGCATCGGAGCCGGAGAGAGACAGCTTATAATAAGTCTGCTTATCGCTGCCCGTATTTCGGCTTGTGCCGCAGCGGATGCCTTCCGTCACGAGTGCAACATCGGTGTGACCAAGTTCGAAAAGACTTTCAGCAGCACGCAAACCCGCCGCGCCGCTGCCGATAACCACAGTATGAACATCATGACATACGATACCCTGTGTGATCTTCATTTCGTTTATCTCCTGTTCATCCAGTCTACATAAGCGGGAAATACCTTTTCAGGCTCGTCTAGTTCCTTGTGCCAGCGTTTTTCCCATTCGAGCGAATAGTAACCCTGATAGCCGTCACTTTCAAGCATATCAATGATTTCTCCTAAGGGAAGGCTGCCATCACCCACAGCGCACAAATGATGCATCGTACCGTCAATGTGTACAGCATCCTTGATATGAACGTGACAAATCCAAGGTTTGAGTGCGCGGTAAAATGTTTCAAACGCATGGCCATATGTGCTGTGCGTATGCCCCACGTCCCATATAAGTCCAAACGCAGTGCTTTGCACACGCTCAGCTACAAAACGCAGGCGTTCGATTGTCGTCAGATTTCCGTGCACTTCCAGAAGGACTTTGAGGTTGCATTTTTCCGCTTCTTTACACAGTTTATCAAGATAATTCGCAATTTGCAAAAGCTGTTCCTGCTCGGTTTCCAGCTCTACTTTGTTGCCGAACACCCTCATCATGGGGATTTTACATTGAGAGCAGAATTCCAGTGCCTTCAAAGCGGCTTCATACTGTTTTTCAACTGTTTGAGGGTCGTGAAAATTGACAGAAGTGCCGAATACACAGATATCGATGCCGTTTTTACGAAAAGCTTCAAGTGTTGCGTCGCGGTTGTCAGCAGATAGACAAACAATATCATCAGGCTCAATGCCAGTTTGAATACCGCGCAGTTCAACAGCCTGATACCCCCACCGCGCGGCGGCGTCAAGTACCTGTTCAATATTCCACTCGGGGCATCCAAGCGTAGAAAAAGCCAGTTTCATCTGCTTCACTCCTGGGTCATCAAACGATACTGCGCAAGCGAAACACGCAGCCGAAGAGGTTCGTTGTTCAGAAAACGTTGGATATCTTCAATAATGCCTTCAGTCATCTCAAACGTAACAGGCGCTGCAGCCATATGCGGCTGCAAAAGCGTATTATGAGAAAGCTCCAAAAGTTTCGGAGGAAGCAAACCGCTGCCTTCCTGTTCAAACACATCAAGCACCGCATAGATACGGCCTGTTTCCAATTCACGAATCAGAGCCTGTGTATCAATCAACGAGCCGCGAGACGAATTAACGATAATACCGTCATCCGGAATCAACGCGAGCGCTTCGCCATCGACCATATGCCATGTTTCGGGCGTTTGCGCGGCATGTACTGTTACAAAAGGCTGAGACATGGCTGTTTTGAAATCACAGAATTCCGCAAAAGGCCATTTGTCCAGCGCATCTTCAGACGCATAAGGATCAAAAACGAACACTCTGCAGCGGAATGCCGCAAGCATATCCAGCAAACGGCGTGCGATGGTACCTAAACCAATTACGCCCACAGTACTGCCAAGCAGGGACCTCTGCTTTCCTGCATTCGCCTTGGCTTCCCAACAATCCGCCCTTATTACACGGTCAAGTTGAGGCATCTTATGGGCAGCAGCAATCAGATAACCGATGGTCGCTTCTGCCACATAATCCGCCATAATGGAATTAGCGCTCAGCACAGGGATTCCCTGTTCATAAAACGCTTCGCTTGCGATGTGTGCCACAGTACCTGCCGCATGCGCAAGCAGCTTTAAATTTGGCGCTTTTGAAAGCAACGCCGCATCAATCTGCGGCGTTCCCCAATGTGTAATTACTATGTCCTGCCCGACAAGCGCTTCTGCAAGCTCCTGTCGGGTATAGTTTCTCTCATGAGGATTTCTTGTCACCTCGCCTATTGAACTCAGCCGTTCAAGAACATGCTGCGGAAAATAGCGTGTAAAATACTCGGTACTTGGAGCGGTGACAAGAATCTTCATAAGCATCCTCCGTTTACAGTCTGCGCAGGCTGAAGCCGCCGTCGGCATTCAACACCTGACCAGCGGAATAATCCAGCAAGCCGGAGCAGCAGGCTTCCACCATGTTTGCAACATCTTCGGGGGCACCGAAACGTGCAACGGGCAGCAAACCGCCTTCGATCATCTTTGCGTATTTGTCATGGACCTTTTCGGTCATGTCCGTTGCAATGATGCCGGGACGAACTTCATTGACCATGATGCCGTATTCCGCCAGACGGTCG
>JAZKYW010000153.1:0-4259 GCA_045612325.1 Candidatus Limiplasma sp.
AATGACGGCGAACTGTACTACTTCATGGACGTTGAGACCTTCGAGCAGCTGCCCCTGAACCAGGACCAGGTTGAAGATGCCATTCCCTTCGTTAAGGAAGGCACCAACGTAACCATGAAGTTCTTCAAGGGCTCCGCTTTCAGCGTTTCCGCCCCCAACTTCGTTGAGATGGAAGTTATCGACACCGAGCCCGGCTTCAAGGGCGACACCGCTTCCAACACCTACAAGCCCGCCACCATCGAGACTGGCTTCACCCTGCAGGTGCCCCTGTTCATCAACATCGGCGACCACATCCGTATCGATACCCGTGACGGCCAGTACATGGAGCGCTGCTAAAATCCAGCCTTTAGGGAGGATACTGCAATGAGCAATCTGACGGATCGCGCCGCCTACCTGCGTGGTTTGGCGGACGGCATGGGCCTGACCAAGGACACCAACGAGCATAAGCTGCTGCTGGAAATGCTGGAGCTGATGAACGAGATGGCTGATAAGATCACCGAGCTGGATGAAGACGTGGGCGAAATGGAAGCCTACATCGAGGATCTGGACGAGGATCTTGCCGACCTCGAGGATGCTCTCTTCGACGAAGAAGACGAAGACGATGACGATTGCTGCTGCGATGACGACGACTGCGACTGTGACGACGACGAGTACGAGGAACTCGAAGAGCTTGCCTTCGATTGCCCCTACTGCGGCAAGGCCGTCATGCTCAAGGCCGCCGATATCGACTACGATGAGAGCCCTGTGTGCGAGCACTGCGGCAAGCCCTTCTTCACCGATATCGAGGAAGAGGACGAGGAAGACGAGGAGTAATCCCAAAGGGCTCCGCCCTTAAGGTTCTTCCGCATTCCCATCGTGTTGCAACGAAATAGCAAAACCCCGTTTGCTGAAAAGCGAACGGGGTTTTTTGTTATGGTGTTCAGCGCAGGCCCTCTTTCATGGGCTGCGTGTAGGCATCATGATAGACCATATTGGGCTCGATGGTAATGCCGTGCAGGTAGAGCAGTTCTTCCACCGTGGCAAACATGAAGCCCATCTCCGTCATCTCGCGCAGGAAGGTTTCCGTGCCGATGGCGGTTTTCTTTTTGATATCATGCATCAGCAGGATGTCGCCGTCCTGCGAGCCGGTGATGATGCGCTCGGCAAGCTGCGGAGCGGTGTTATCGCCCGTATCGCCTGCGGAATAGCTCCACAGAATGATGGGCCAGCCGATTTCGGCAGATACATACTTTTCGCAGCTGCCGCCGGGTGCGCGGAAAAGTTCAGGCGCGATGCCCAACAGCTCCGCATGGGTATCAAGGCACAGCTGCCTGTCCTCGCGAAGGGAGCTGATGCCCACGCGGTATTCATAGGTGTGCTTGTACGTGTGCGAGCCAACGCTGTGACCGTAATCCATGGCACTGCGCACGCCATCCGCCAGACCCAGCATTTTGCTGGTGACCACAAAGAACGTTGCGGATGCGCCGTAGTTGGCCAGATGCTCGCGGATTTGAGGGGTGTAGTACAGAGAAGGGCCGTCATCATAGGTAACGGCTACGATGGGACGGTGACTGTTGTCCGTCTGCGCCAAGGCAGCTTCGGTCATCAGCGGGCGGTAATCGGGATAGTAGAGGCTGATGTTGACCAGCTGATGTTTGCCCTCCACCACGTTGCCAAGCGGCGCATGCACCACCAGCCTGCCGGCAGAAGGCAGGAAGGCAGGCCCTTCCAGACGCTCGCGGCTGCACAGGGTCTGAATGGTTTCGTCATTGTGTTCTTCCTCAGCCCAGAAGGCGCGCAGCTGCTTTTCCATCTCATCGGCGACCATCCCCCACGCTTCGCTCTCCATGGGGAATACATCCGCCAGCGTGAGCGCTTCGCCGCTTTGCATATCAAAGCTCAGCACACGGTGGGTCAGAAAAACGGTATCCTCATAATCCACGCCGCCGGGTACTTCCACCGTGCGGATCACGCGGCCCGTGAGCAGAAAACCTGCCCAGCTGTCACCCGAAACGCGGTAGGTAGCCATCATCTCGATTTCGTCCGTTTCCGCAGCATTGGGCAAGGTTTCGGCAAACACTTCCTGTTGCGCGGCACACAGCAGGGCATTCACATCCTCGCGGCAGGTCTGCGGCAGGCTGACATCGCACACACGTCCGTCATCCGCCGTCCATTGCTCCTTCGCAATACTGACGGTCAGTTCCTGCGGATAGGGCGGATAAACCGTTTCTTCTGCCGTCACCGCAGCGGGACAAATCATACACAAAACCAGCAGCAGGGCTGCCAGGCGTTTCCAAAATGCTTTCATAGGTGACCTTTCCTTTCAAAATGGTACAGTCTTTCCATATCATACCACAGAATGCCGTCAAAATCATAATTTGCTTGCGTTTTTGTTGAAAATCCTTTATGATAAACTGGTTGAAATCCGTATTTTGGAGGGGTTCCTTTGAACCACGAAAACCGTCTTTCCCATATCCGCAATTTCTGTATTATTGCGCACATCGACCACGGCAAGAGCACCCTGGCCGACCGCCTGCTGGAAATGACCGGCGTGTTTGAACAGCGCCAGATGATGGAGCAGATCCTTGACTCCATGGAACTGGAGCGCGAACGCGGCATTACCATCAAGTCCAAGGCTGTACGCATGCAGTATAAAGCTCAGGATGGCGAAACCTACACCCTCAACCTGATCGACACTCCCGGTCACGTTGACTTCAGCTACGAAGTCAGCCGTGCTTTGGCTGCGTGTGAAGGCGCGCTGCTGGTGGTTGACGCCACGCAGGGCATTGAGGCGCAGACCCTCGCCAACGTATACATGGCTCTGGAGCACGATCTGGAGACCGTGCCTGTCGTCAACAAGATCGACCTCATCTCCGCCCGCCCCGAAGAGGTAAAGCAGGAGATCGAAGACGTGATCGGTCTGGACGCTTCCGAAGCGCCCTGCATTTCCGCCAAGACCGGCCTCAACTGCGGCGATGTGCTGGAAGCCATCGTCAAGAACATCCCCGCTCCCTCCGGTGATGCGGATGCTCCCCTGCAGGCGCTGATCTTTGACGCTTTCTATGATAACTACCGCGGCGCCATCTGCTTTGTCCGCGTCATGCAGGGCACCGTGAAGCCCGGCATGCGCATGCGCCTCATGCAGACCGGCAGCGAGTTCGACATCGTGGAAGTCGGCACCTTCCGTCCCGGCTACTCCCCCTGCGATGCCCTCTATCCGGGCGATGTAGGCTACATCGGCGCTTCCATCAAGGACGTCGGCGATACCCGCGTCGGCGATACCATCACCGATGCCGCCAATCCCGCCTCCGAGCCCCTGCCCGGCTACCGTCAGGTAACGCCCATGGTGTTCTGCGGTATCTATCCTGCTGACGGCGCGGATTATGACAACCTGCGCGACGCGCTGGAAAAGCTGCGCATGAATGACGCTTCCCTCTCCTTTGAGCCCGAGACCTCCGTTGCGCTGGGCTACGGCTTCCGCTGCGGCTTCCTGGGTCTTTTGCACATGGAGATCATCCAGCAGCGTCTGGAGCGCGAGTTCGACCTTGATCTGGTAACCACCGCTCCCAGCGTTATCTACCACGTTTTCAAGACTGACGGCAGCGAGATCGAGATTGACAACCCCTCCAACCTGCCCCGTGTGGATGAAATCGAGCACATGGAAGAACCCTACGTTACCGCCACCATCTACACGCCTCAGGAGTTTGTAGGCGCGATGATGGATATCTGCGTGGACAAGCGCGGTATCTTCATTGATATGCAGTACGAAGGCGGCCGCGTCAAGCTCATCTACGAGCTGCCTCTCAACGAGATCATCTATGAGTTCTTTGATCAGGTCAAGAGCCGCAGCCGCGGTTATGCCAGCTTTGACTACGAGCTCAAGGGCTACATGCCCAGCGAGCTGGTCAAGATGGATATCCTGCTCAACGGCGACATCTGCGACGCTTTCTCCATCATCGTGCACAAGGACAAGGCTTATGCCCGCGGCCGCAGCATTGCCGAAAAGCTCAAGGACGTCATCCCGCGTCAGATGTTCGAAATTCCGATTCAGGCAGCCATCGGCGGCAAGGTCATCGCCCGCGAGACCGTCAAGGCCATGCGCAAGGACGTTCTGGCGAAATGTTACGGCGGCGACATCACCCGAAAGAAGAAGCTGCTTGAAAAGCAGAAGGAAGGCAAGAAGCGCCTGCGCCAGTTTGGTACCGTCGAGGTGCCCAGCGAAGCGTTCCTGGCCGTGCTCAAGATGAACGACGACAAGTAAAACAAGACGCCGGATGATA
>JAZKYW010000154.1:0-1967 GCA_045612325.1 Candidatus Limiplasma sp.
GTGGGCAATATCAGCGGTATCTATCTCAAAAACATTCACGAAACGTTTAAGGAGATCGAGCTCATCGGCGTTTGCGACCTCATCCGCGAGCGTGCCGAAAAGGCGCAGAAGGAATGGGGCGTGCCCAAAATTTACGAAACCATGCACGACGCCTTTGCCGACCCCGAGGTGGAAATGGTGCTCAACCTCACCCGTCCCTACGAGCATTTTGAAGTAAGCAAGGCCGCACTGCTGGCAGGCAAGCACGTTTACAGCGAAAAGCCCCTCGGCGCTGACCTTGACGAAGGCAAGGAGCTTCTCAAGCTTGCGCGTGAAAAGGGTCTGATGCTGGGCGGCGCGCCCGATACCTTCCTCGGCGCAGGCATCCAGACCTGCCGCAGGCTCATTGATGACGGCTTCATCGGCACGCCCATCGGCAGCGCGGCGTTCATGATCTGCGCAGGTCATGAGAGCTGGCATCCCGACCCCGAGTTCTACTACAAGCGCGGCGGCGGCCCCATGTTTGATATGGGCCCCTACTACCTGACCGCCATGATCAACCTGATGGGCGGCGTCAAGCGCGTGTTCTCCGCCAGCAAGGCAAGCTACCCGCAGAGGCTCATCACCAGCCAGCCGCAGGCAGGCAAGGTGGTGGATGTAGACGTGAACACCTACATCGCAGGCACTGTGCAGTATGAGAGCGGCGCCATCGGCACCATCTTCACCACCTTTGACGTCAAGTGGCCCGGCGCAAAGAACCGCTTTATCGAAATTTACGGCAGCGAGGGCACGCTCTTTGTGCCCGACCCCAACAATTTCTCCGGCAAGATCGAGCTGTACCGTCCCGAGGATGGCGAGATCAGGGAGATCCCGCTCATGTACGGCTATCCCGAAAACTCCCGTGCACTGGGTCTGGCGGATATGTGCAAGTCCATCCTCACGGGCCGCAAAGCCCGCTGCGAGGTACAGCAGACCTACCACGTACTGGAAATGATCGCCGGCTTTGAAACCAGCGCAAAGACCGGTTGCTGGACGGAGATGGAATCCGTCTACCACCGTGCCCCCGCCATGGTGCGCCCGGTGCTCAAGGGCATTCTCGACTAAGCAACGCAAGGAGCATCAGCATATGAAAACCGTTAAGATCGCCATGATCGGCGTAGGCAATATCAGCGGTATCTATCTCAAAAACCTGACGGGGCTGTTCAAGGGCGTTGAACTCATCGGTGTTTGCGACCTTATCCGCGAACGTGCCGAAAAGGCGCAGAAGGAATGGAACATTCCCAAACTGTACGAAACCATGCACGACGCCTTTGCCGACCCCGAGGTGGATGTGGTGCTCAACATCACCCGTCCCTACGAGCACTTTGAAGTAAGCAAGGCCGCGCTGCTGGCAGGCAAGCACGTATACAGCGAGAAGCCCCTAGGCGCAGACCTTGAAGAGGGCAAGTACCTTCTGAAACTCGCAAAGGAAAAGGGCCTGATGCTGGGCGGCGCGCCCGATACCGTGCTTGGTGCGGGCATCCAGACCTGCCGCAGGCTCATCGATGACGGCTACATCGGCACGCCCATCGGCAGCTCTGCCTTTATGCTCACCAGCGGCCCCGAGCCCTGGCATCCCGACCCCGAGTTTTTCTACAAGCGCGGCGGCGGCCCCATGTTTGATATGGGCCCCTACTATCTCACCGCCATGATCAACCTGATGGGCGGCGTTAAGCAGGTGTTCAGCGCAAGCCGCGCCAGCTTCCCGCAGCGCACCATCGGCAGCCAGCCCTTTGCGGGCCAGAAGATCGATGTAGAGGTCAACACCTACATTGCAGGCACCGTGCAGTATGAAAGCGGCGCCATCGGCACCATCTTCACCACCTTTGACGTCAAGTATCCGGGCAGCAAGCGCCGCTTTATTGAAATCTACGGCACGGAAGGCACCCTCTTTGTGCCCGACCCCAACACCTTCGGCGGCAAGGTAGAGCTCTACCGTCCCGAGGATG
>JAZKYW010000155.1:0-9582 GCA_045612325.1 Candidatus Limiplasma sp.
AAGGTGCCGCTGTTTGTGGATTGCAGCATCCAGAGCGGTCTGGATGTATTCAAGGCGCTGGCGCTGGGCGCGACCGCCTGCTGCGTGGGCCGTCCCCTGATGGAGCCCCTGCGCGAGAAAGGCGCTTTGGGCGTGCAGGAGAAAATGGAGAGCATCGCGCGTGAACTGCAGTACATCATGGAGCGCACCTGCTCTAAGGATGTGGCGCATATCGATGCGTCCATCGTAAGGCTTGGCACGTTTCACTGGTAAAGGAGGTTGAGCGCATGCGTATCGGCGGCTCTGTGATGAAACCTTACCGCAGCCCTGCGGAGTGGCTGGCTTATGTAAAGGAGCTTCGTTACAGCGCGGTGATTTTTCCTGTGGACAGCACCGCGCCCAAAAGCGTCATCCGCGATTATTTGAACTGCTGCCGCGACAACGACCTGCTCATTGGCGAAGTGGGCGTGTGGCGCAACTGCATGAGCAAAACCGATGGCGAAAAACACATCGGCTATGCCATCCGCCAACTGGAGCTTGCAGAAGAAGTGGGTGCAAACTGCTGCGTCAACATCGCCGGCTCATGGGGCGAAAAGTGGGACGGATATCATCCTGCGCAGGGTACGCAGGCTTATTATGATGCGGTGGTCAAAACCACGCAGCGCATCGTGGATGCGGTGAAGCCTGAAAAGTCCTGCTACTCGCTGGAGCCCATGCCGTGGATGACGCCCGAATCCCCCGAGGGATATCTCTCCCTCGTGCGCGATGTGGACCGCAAAGGCTTCAAGGTGCATCTGGATTTTGCCAATATGGTCAGCAGCCTTGAGCGCTACCGCGCCTCGGCGCATTTCATCCGCAGGTGCTATGAACTGCTGGGGCCGCATATCCGCAGCGTTCATGCCAAAGACCTGCTCATCGATGATTCCGTGCTGCCCATGTACATCAAAGAGGTGCAGCCGGGCAAGGGTAGCCTTGATTTGAAACTGGCGCTTCAGCTCACAGCGGAGCTGGAGGGCGACATCCCCGTTTTTGTGGAGCATTTGGACACGCATGAGGATTACCTTGCTGCGAGTGCGTACATGCATGCGCTGGCTCAGGAAATCAAATAACAAATATGCCAAACGAAGGTAGCGGATTGATATGAAAAAAAGAATTCTGTTTCAGGGCGATTCCATCACCGATGCGCTGCGCAGCCGCGAGCAGGAGGTGTACGCAGGCAACGGCTATCCCACGCTGGTGGCAGGCAAACTGGGCTTTGAGCAGCCGGGGGAATATGCGTTTTTCAACCGCGGCATCAGCGGCAACCGAATCGTTGACCTGTATGCACGCATCAAAAAGGATCTCATCAACCTCAAACCCGATGTGCTGAGCATTTTGATCGGCGTCAATGACGTATGGCATGAGGTGGAAGTCGAAAACGGCGTGGATGCGGTCAAGTTTGAGCGCGTGTACGATATGCTTCTGACCGAAGTCAGGGAAGCGCTGCCCGATGTGCGCATCATGATCATGGAACCGTTCGTTCTGCACGGCTCCGCCACCGAAAACATCGAAGAAAAGCCCGCACGCTGGGATTACTTCCGCGAGGAAACGCCGCTTCGCGCTGCGGCGGCAAAGCGTGTGGCGCAAAAGCACGGCGCGGATTTCATCCCCCTGCAGGAACGCTTTGATGAGGCCTGCAAGCTGGCGCCCGCTGCGTACTGGCTGTATGACGGCGTGCATCCCACCGCGATGGGGCATGAGCTCATCGCCCGCGCGTGGCTGGAATCCTTTGAACGCAACTAACACACGAAGGAGCAAAGAACGATGTTTGATTTGATCAAAGGCAAACTGGGCTTTGGCTGCATGCGTCTGCCCATGAACGACAAAGAGGTGGACATTGCCGAAACGTGCAAAATGGTGGACGCTTTTCTTGAAGCGGGATTCAACTATTTTGATACCGCTCACGGCTACATCGACGGCAAGAGCGAGACCGCGCTGCGCGAGTGCCTTGCCAAGCGTCATCCCCGTGAAAGCTATATCCTGACCGACAAGCTGACCACCAACTATTTTGAGAAAAACGAGGATATCCGCCCTCTTTTCCAAAAACAGATGGATGCCTGCGGCGTGGCGTATTTTGATTTTTACCTCATGCACTCCCAGGATAAGTCAAACTATGCCAAGTTCAAGGCCTGCCGCGCCTATGAGACTGCGCTGGAATTGAAGGCGGAGGGGCTGGTAAAGCATGTGGGTCTGTCCTTCCATGACCGCGCCGAAGTGCTGGATACCATCCTGACGGAATATCCGCAGATGGAAGTGGTGCAGATCCAGCTCAACTACGTGGACTTTGACGACCCTGCCGTGCAGAGCGCCAAGTGTCTGGAAGTGTGCCGCAAGCACGGCAAGCCCGCCATCGTGATGGAGCCCGTGAAGGGTGGCAATCTGGCCAAACTGCCCGAGGAGGCGCAGCAGGTATTTGCCGAGCTGGGCAGCGCCAGCGCCGCAAGCTACGCCATCCGTTTTGCGGCAGGTCAGCCCGGCGTAATGATGACGCTTTCCGGCATGGGCAATATGGACATGATGAACGATAACCTCTCCTACATGAAGGATTTCAAGCCCCTCGACGAGCAGGAGATGGCGGCTGTTGAAAAGGTATGCGGCATTTTCCGCTCCAAGGGCGCCATCCCCTGCACCGCCTGCCGCTACTGCACCGCGGATTGCCCCAAAAAGATCGATATCCCCGCGCTGTTTGCCTGCATGAATGCCAAGAAACTCTTCAACGACTGGAACAGCGCCTTCTACTACGACCAGATGCTCGCAAGCGGCGGCAAGGCAAGCGACTGCATCAAGTGCGGCAAGTGCGAAAAGCTCTGCCCGCAGCACCTGCCCATCCGCGACCTGCTTAAGACCGTTGCGGCGGAGTTTGAAAAGAAGGAAGCATGACCTGTCTGGATTGACAATAGTTTCACAATATGGTATCGTATAGACAGTATGTATGGGCTGCCTTCGGACGGCCTTACCCCCAGTGATTTGCAAGGAGGAACGATTCCCATGTCCAACCGCATCGTACTCAATACCATCTCCCATCACGGCAAGGGCGCCATCGCTGAAATTCCCGCCATCATCAAGGCCCGCGGCTTTGAAAAGGCTTTTGTTTGCACCGACCCCGACCTGGTCAAGTTCGGCGTTGCCGCCAAGGTGACCGACCTGCTGGACGCCGCCAACGTTGCCTACGAAGTGTATTCCGATATCAAGGCCAATCCCACCATCGAAAACGTACAGAACGGCGTTGCTGCTTTCAAGGCTGCCAAGGCTGACTGCATCGTTGCCATCGGCGGCGGCTCTGCCATGGATACCGCCAAGGGCGTAGGCATCATCATCAACAACCCCGAGTACGCCGACGTGCGCTCTCTGGAAGGCGTTGCCCCCACCAAGAATCACGCCGTGTTCACCATCGCCGTGCCCACCACCGCCGGCACCGCTGCCGAAGTAACCATCAACTACGTTATCACCGACGTGGAAAAGAAGCGCAAGTTCGTTTGCGTGGATACCAACGACATCCCCGAAGTGGCTGTTGTTGACCCCGACATGATGTCCACCATGCCCAAGGGCCTGACCGCCGCCACCGGTATGGACGCTCTGACCCACGCCATCGAAGGCTACATCACCAAGGGCGCCTGGGAAATGACCGATATGTTCCATATCAAGGCCATTGAGCTCATCGCCAAGCACCTGCGCGGCGCTGTTGAAAACACTCCCGAAGGCCGCGAAGGCATGGCTCTGGCCCAGTATGTGGCCGGCATGGGCTTCTCCAACGTTGGTCTGGGCATCGTTCACTCCATGGCTCACGGCCTGGGCGCTCTGTATGACACCCCCCACGGCGTAGCCAATGCCATCCTGCTGCCCACCATCATGGCATACAACGCCGAGTGCACCGGTGAAAAGTATCGCGACATCGCCAAGGCCATGGGCGTGGAAGGCACCGAAGCCATGAGCGTTGAAGAATACCGCAAGGCCGCTGTTGACGCCGTGCGCAAGCTGAGCGCCGATGTTGGCATCCCCGCCGACCTGAAGCAGATCGTGAAGGACGAGGACGTACAGTTCCTGTCCGAAAGCGCTTACGCTGACGCCTGCCGTCCCGGCAACCCCCGCGATACCAGCGTGGAAGAGATCGCCGCCCTGTACCGCAAGCTGCTGTAATTTCATTTGACTCCACAAAGCCCCGATCCGCTTTTGCGGGTCGGGGCTCTTTGTATGCGGCACGAAAAGCCATGATTTGACAAGCGTTTCACATGGGAATATAATATTTCTAACTATGCCCGAAGGGATGTTGGAAACGTGGTCTTTTCCAGTTTGACTTTTCTTTTGCTGTTTCTGCCGCTCACGGTAGGAGCTTATTTTGCCATGCCCGGAATACGCGCAAAGAATAGCGTGCTGCTGATCGCTTCCCTGCTGTTTTACGCTTGGGGCGAGCCTGTGTTTGTGTTTGCGCTCATTGCGCTCACGCTGCTTGTATGGGTGTGTTCTGCTGCCGTTGCCAAGTGGAAGCGCAACTGGCTCAGAAAGATCGCTCTTGCGCTGGGCGTGCTTGGGCCCATGGCTGTGCTGGTATGGGTGAAGTACAGCGGCTTTTTGATCGCGCCTGTGGCGGAGCGCTTCGGGGTCAGCATCCCACAGGTGGTGATGCCGCTTGGCATCTCGTTTTTCACCTTCCAGATCGTTACGTATATCGTGGATGTGTACCGCAACCGCGAACTGTACCAGAAAAATCCGCTTGATCTGATGCTGTATATCAGCTGCTTCCCGCAGCTGGTGGCGGGCCCCATCGTGCGCTATCAGGATGTGGCGGCGCAGATGACTGACCGACACACCACCATGGATGATTTTACGCAGGGCATGAAGCGCTTTGCCTGCGGCCTTGGCAAAAAGGTTATCCTTGCCAATGTGTGCGGCATGGTGGTCAATGCGGTGGTGGATAACCAGGCGCTGTACGGCATGAGCGTGCTGGGCAGCTGGTACATGGCCATCCTGTATTCCCTGCAGATCTATTTTGACTTTTCCGGCTATTCGGATATGGCCATCGGCATGGGCCGCATCTTTGGCTTCCGCTATGCCGAAAACTTCGACTATCCCTACATGAGCAAGCGCGTGTCGGAGTTCTGGCGCAGATGGCACATCTCGCTGGGTACGTTCTTCCGCGAGTATGTGTACATTCCCATGGGCGGCAACCGCGTGGGCAAGATCCGTCAATTGTGGAATCTGCTGGTGGTGTGGGCGCTCACGGGCCTGTGGCACGGCGCAAGCCTCAACTTTGTCATCTGGGGTCTGTACTACTTTGTGCTGCTCGTGTTGGAAAAGTTCATCCTGCGCCGCTTGCTTGACAAACTGCCCCCGCTTTTCTGCGGCGTGATGACCTATGCTGCGGTGCTGGCAGGCTGGATCGTTTTCTATTTTACCGATACGGCGCAGATGGTCAGCTATCTGCAGGCGCTGGTGGGTATCGGCGCACAGGGCCGTCTGCCGCTGATCACCGCGCAGATGGTGACGGTGATCAAACAGTATTCATACTTCCCGCTCATCGCGTTTGCCGCAGCTTTCCCGCTGTGGAAGGCGCTGCGCACCGAGGTGCTGGAAAAGCTTCACGGCGTGTACATGCTGTGGCTGGCGGTGGTATTCGTGCTGTCCGTGCTGATGATCGTTGGTCAGAGCTACAACCCCTTCATCTATTTCCGCTTTTAAGCAGGTGATGATATGAAAAAGAATGACAGAGGATCTTTCCTGACGGCGCTTTGGTGGCTGATGGGCTGCGTATGCCTTGGTGTGATGCTGCTTTTGTTCACGCCTGCCCAGAGCCGCCTGTCGCTTACGGAAAACCGCATGCTTGCGGGCGCACCGCAGCTGACGGTGCAGACGCTTTTGAACGGCGAGTTTTTTGCCGGCGTGGAGGACTATCTTTCCGACGGTTTCTTTGGACGTGACGAGGTCGTCGGCTGGACGGAAGACGCGCTTGCCGTGTTTGACAAGCGCACCGAGGACGAGCGTTACGCGCAGGAGGCGGAGGAATTGAGCCGCCAGCTGGCGCAGGACGCAGCAGGCGAGGAAGCCGAGCCGGAAGAAACGCCCGAGTCCACCGCGGAGCCCACGCCTGAGGTGACCGCCACCCCCGAGCCTACCGCAGTACCCACGGCAACGCCTACGGCTGCCCCCACCGCAACGCCCGCGCCTGTGGTGGAAGCAACGCCCGTACCCACGCAGACGCCCCGCGCCATCGTACCGCTGGACGGAAGCGAAGTATATACCCTCAAGCTGACGGGCGTTGACGGCAAGGATACGCAGGTATATGAATATCCCGCCGAAAACGTGATGACCTTTGCGGCGGTGCTCAATCAGCTGGCGGATATGCTGCCCGAGGATGGCGAAGTGCATTACATGCAGGTGCCTGTTTCGGGCGTTGCACGCCGTGTGCGCACCAATCTCAAAACCTACAACGGCTGGGTCAGCGATGTGGAGACCGCGCTGCAGACGCAGGTGAAGCAAAACGTGTACATCCACAATGCGCCCGGCATTCTGTCGCAGCCGCTTGCCAACAAGGAAGACGTTTTCTATCATAACGACCACCACTGGACGCCCCTTGGCGCGTGGTATGTGATCAACAGCATCATGGAAAGCCGCGGCTATCCCGCCATGCCTTATGAAACGTACGAGTATTTCGATCATTACATGAGCAAGGACAAGGCAGGCCGCGAGGACTGGCTGCACCTGCTGGAGCCGCTGGCACCCACGCACAGCTATATCCTGACCAACCTGACCGAGAGCGAAGAGCTGGAGTTCATGAACAAGAAATACACCAGCTACATCGCTTACATCAACAACACCCGCCTGCCCTGGCGCAGATTCACGGGCGGCTTTGGCAACGAGCGCAAGGCGCTGCTCATCAGCGACTCGTTTGGCAATGTATTTCTGCCCTATATGCTGGCCTACTACGGCGAAGTGCACATGACCGACCTGCGCGATGACTATTTCAGCGAGAAAGACGCGGGCGGCACCTTTGCGGAGCTGGTGGCCTATCATCAGCCGGATGATATCTATGTGGTGCTTTCCACCGCAAACGGTCTTAACTCTTACAACAGCCTGACGGTGTTCGGCAGAACCATTTCCAAGTAAGGAGGCGGACGCATGAACGGAGAATCCACTGCATCCAACAGACGCTTTGTGCTCTGGACGGTGCTGCTTTCCGTGCTGCTGGCGGCGGCGCTTGTCGCCGGCGCGTGGCAGTACGATGCCATGCGGCCGCAGCTGGCGGCTCAAAACGCGCAGCAGACCGCGCGCGATGGGCAGTACGAACAACTGCAGGCCGAACTGAAGGATTTGAAACAGCAGGCAGATATTCAGCTGTATTACGATACCGTGCTTGCCTGCGCGGCGATTGCCTACGGCAATGCCGAATACGATGCTGCGCTGGAACTTTTGGCAGCTGAGGAGGATGACGGCACCGCCGCCTATACCGCCTTTGCCCAAAAGGCACAGTCGCAGAGCGCGGTATACACCTACCGCAAGGCGGAAGCGCTCTTCGAAGCGGGCGATTTTGCCCGTGCGGCCCGCACGGCTGCGCAGGTGCGCTGGTACGCTCCCGCCATGGAGCTTTACGAGCGTGCGCAGGCCGCCTATGAAGCCTCTTTGCCTCCCGTGGTGGAAGAAGAACCTGTTGAGGAGATCATTCCCGTGCAGGAAGAAGAACCCGCCATGGTGCTCAGGGCAGAAGGCAGCCTGGCAGCGGGCTTTGAGCACGCCGTTGTGCTCATGGAGGATGGCACCGTGCGCGCCTTTGGCGACAACACCTACGGTCAGCTCGATGTGGAAAGCTGGCAGGATGTTGTTTATGTGGCGGCAGGCGCTTATCACACGCTGGGCCTGACGGCGGACGGACGCGTGCTGGCCTGCGGCGACAACGCGCAGCAGCAGACGGAAGTTGACCTGTTTATCGGCGTCAAAGCCATTGCGGCGGGCGATTATGCCTCCTTTGTGCTGCTGGATGGCGGTCAGGTGCTTTCCACGGGCTATCTGGATTATGCCTTTACGGATGAAATCGACCGTGCGCAGGCCATTTGGGCAGGCAGCTACGGTCTCTTGGTCAAAACCGCGCACGGCGTGGAAGCCTCTCATGCGGGCCTCAGCCTGCAGGGCGACTGGAAGTGCGCCGCCGTATCCCGCGGCTATGCCGTTGCGGCAGATGCTGACGGCAACACCTACAGCACCACATCCCTCGTGCCTCACTGGCAGGGCGTTGCACGCCTGAGTGCGGGCGAGAATGTTGTGCTGGGCCTGACTGCAGAGGGTGAAGTGCTGGCACATGCCTTCGACCGCCACAACCTGTGCAGCTTTTCCTTTGACCAGCCTGTGACGGCGATTGCCGCAGGCCCCAACCACTATGCATTCCTGCTGATGGACGGCTCGCTGGAGATCCGCTTTGCCGGCGGCGAGACCGAGCGTTACGAACTGAACTGATGGGGGAGGATGGTATCCATGTATCAGACCGGCGTATACTTTGGACGTTTTCTGCCGCCGCACCGCGGTCATCTTTATCAGATGATCGAGGCTTCCACCCGCTGCGAACAGCTGATCGTTGTCATCTCCGACAACTGCAAGCAGACCCGCGACATCTGTGAGGAGGCGGGTATTCCCGAAATTTCCTACCGCCTGCGCAAGCAGTGGATCTCTCAGCAGATTCAGGATATTGCCCACATCAAGGTGGAAGTGCTGGATGAGACCGACATCCCCGTTTATCCTCAGGGATGGGAAAAGTGGAGCCAGCGCATGCGTGAGGTCGTTGGCAAGCCCATTGACGCATTCTTTGTGGGCGATGTGGAATCCAGCGAGACGCTCAGCAAGTACTTCCCCGAATCCGAAGTGGTGCTGTTTGACCCCAAGCGTACGCGCTATCCCATTTCCGCAACCGAAATTCGTGCGGATATCCTTGGCAACTGGCACTACATCCTTGGCGCGGCGCGTCCCTTCTTTGCCAAAAAGGTGCTCATTGCAGGCACGGAAAGCTGCGGCAAGACCACGCTGACCAAGTGCCTTGCAAAGCTGTACAATACCTCCTGGTCGGAGGAGGTAGGCCGCTACTATGCCCGCGATTATCTGGGAAATGACGAGACCATTTACACCGATGAGGATTTCACCCGCATCGCGCATCTGCAGTTTGAGCAGGATTACCACGCCCTGCGCTCCGCCAACAAGGTCTGTTTCTTTGATACCGACGCCACCTACACCGATTACTTCAGCGAGCTTTACATGGGTCACCGCAACGAGCTGGTGCAAAAGTACATCGACGCCGACCGCTACGACCTGCTCATCTACTTAAAGCCCGACGTGAAATGGGTAGCCGACGGTCAGCGTCTCAACGGCGATGAGGACAAGCGCAAACTCCTCGATGACCGCCTGCTCAACATGTATGTCTACCACGGCTTTGGCGACAAGATCGTCATCGTCGGCGGCGATTACAACCAGCGCCTTGCCCGCTCCATCGAGCTTATCGACGAACTGCTGGGCAGCAGCGTGAAGCCGTAAGGCACGGGTGGGCGGCGGGAAGGTCCGGCGCCCCGCGCCCCCCCCCCATGGGCCCCC
>JAZKYW010000156.1:0-4915 GCA_045612325.1 Candidatus Limiplasma sp.
GCGATGGTATGCAGCATCGTAGCCAGACAAATGACCGTGGTAGCGGAGCGAATCTCGTTGCGCATGGCGTCCTGTGCAGTATATACGTCGGCATACACGGGCGGCAGGGGGCCGTCGTCGCGGATAGGGCCGCCCAGCACATAGGGCACGCCATGCTTTTCGCAGCTGTAGATGATGCCGTTGTCGATTTTCTCCTCGCGGATGAAATCAGCGATGCTGCCGTGATGGCGCACGCGATTGATGGTTTCCAGATGGTTGTAGTGTCCGTTGGGCTGGGAAATATGCGTGTAGATATCCTGACCGAGCGCGGTGCCCATGTACGCGCCTTCAAGGTCATGGGTGGCAAGCGCGTTGCCTGCGAGGATGGCATGCACGTATCCGCCCTCGATGAGCTTGCTCATGGCCTCGCGCGCATCACGGTCAAAGGCAAAGGCGGGGCCCATGACCCAAACGATTTTGCCGTGGTCGCGGTCGTGGCGCAGCACATCGTACAGCTCGTTGTAATCCTGCGAATAGGCGGTCTCGCGGCTGCGGTTGCCGCGGAAGGCAAATACATCCTTCTGCTGGGCAACTTCGGCAAAGCCGTTGGCATGCAGGTAAACGCCGTCCTCGCAGTTTTCGGTGCGGCCTGTCAGCACCATCTCGCCCTTCTTGAGCAGACGGAATTCCTTGATGATGATGCGTCCGTTTTCCAGCACGGCTACGCAGTCCATGCGGCTTTCTTCCGCAAGCAGCCACTGACCGTCCACCTTGACGTACTCGGGGTAGATGCTCATGGCGTGGAAGTTTTCGGGGGCTACGCCATCCTTCTCAACGGGCATGAAAACAGCATTGGGGGCGGATACAAAGGGCTCCTGCGTAAAATCGGGATGGGTATAGGGGCGAAGCTGAAGCATGATCGATATCTCCCTTGCGTGATTCGGTTTTTTCTGCCTGAAAACGGTATATCAATATTATAGCATTGTACAGGGGAAAAAGGAATGCCTTTCTTTTGTGCACAAAAAACCGCCCGCGAATCGCGGACGGTTTTGTTTGTATTAGCCCTTTTGCCACACGGCAGGGTGGAACAGTGCGAGCATGGGGAAGAACTCAAGACGGCCGCAGAGCATCATAAAGCTGAGCAGCGCTTTGGAGGCGTTGCTGTAGCCGGCGAAGCTGCCTGCGGGGCCTACTTCGTTGAGGCCGGGGCCTACGTTGAACACCGTGGTGATGGCGGCGGTGAGGTTGGTGGTAAAGCCGTAGGTGTTTTCCAGCGAGATGAGGAAGGCGCCCGAGAACACCACCAGAATGCTGACCAGGCCGTAGGTGGCTACCTGAGCAAGCATGTTTTCATCCACGCCCTTGCCTTCAAAGCGTACCACCTGTACGGTGCGGGGCTGGAAGGTGCGGCGAATTTCGCGGCGGCTCAGCTTGCACAAAAGCGCGATGCGTACCACCTTCAAACCGCCTGCGGTGGAGCCTGCACAGCCGCCTACAAACATCAGAATCACCAGCAGCATGCGGGAAGCTTGAGGCCACAGGTCAAAGTTGGCGGTGGCATAGCCGGAGGTGGACATGACGGATGCGGTCTGGAAGGTGCTGTAGCGCAGTGAGGTGAAAAAGCCGCCGTATTCGGGCTTGATCATCAGCGCGATGATGAGGGAAGCAGAGAGGTAAAAACCGAGGAACCAGCGCAGCTCTTCGCTCTTCCATACGCTCTTCCAGTCGCCGATGAGCAGGCGGAAGAACAGGGCAAAGTTGATGCTGAAGATGAGCATGAATACGGTGATAATGATATCCACCGTGGCGCTGTTAAACGCGCCAACGCTTGCGCCGTAGTTGCTGAAACCGCCCGTGCCGGCAGTACCCAGCGCGTGGATGGCGGCGTCATAGGCATTCATGCCGCCGGGATACATCAAAAGCAGCCACTGCAGCACCGTCAGCACGCCGTAAATCAGGTAGAGGATCTTGGCGCTGTCGCCCAGCTTGGGCAAAATTTTGCTGAAGGAGGGGCCTGCGCTTTCCGCACGCATGAGGTGGCTGGTGCGGCCCGTCATTTTGGGCAGCAGCGCAAGGGTGAGTACCAGCACGCCCATACCGCCGATCCAGTGGGTAAAGCTGCGCCAGAACGTGATGCCGTGGGGCAGATCATCAAAATTGGTGATGACGGTGGCGCCTGTGGTGGTGAAGCCGCTGACGGATTCGAAAACCGCATCGGCATAGTTGGGCAGAACGCCGCTGAGCACAAAGGGCAGCGCGCCGAAAAGGCTGAGGAAGATCCACGCAAAGGCAACCGTTACAAAACCTTCCTTCGCGCGCAGGTTGCTTTTATCCTGCGATTTGAAGCCCAGCCACGCAGGCGTGCCCAGCGCCGCAAGGCACAGGATGGGGATGAGCAGCGCCATGAAATCGCCGTCGCCGTAGATGAGCGATATTGCCAGGGAGGGCAGCATCGCCAGCGCTTCGATCAGCATGATCGCGCCCAAAAGGTGAATGATCAGCTTTTTGTTCATTTGCGGATAACCTCGTTCAGGTCGCTGATGCCGCTTTCGCAGGCGATCACGACAACGCTGTCGCCGGCTTCGATGTGGTCGTCACCGAAGGGAACGATGACCTGTCCCTTGCGAACGATCACGCCGATCAGCGTGCCGGGGCGCACTTTCAGATCCTTCAGCGGAATGCCCGTGTAGCTGTCGTTGGCGCGGGCGATGAACTCCAGCGCCTCGGCCTTGCCGCCTACCAGCTTGTACAGGCGTTCCACCTTGGCGCCGGTGGCGTTGTCGCGTGCACGCACATAGCGCAGAATGTTGGCACAGATGATATCCTTGGGGCTGATGACGCTGTCCAGACCCATATCGCTGATGATGTCGGCATAGGAGGTATGGCTGTTTTTGACGATGACCTTCGGCACGCCCTGACGCACGGCGTACAGGCCCGCCATCAGGTTTTCCTCATCGCGGTTGCTGAGGGCAACAAAGGCGTCCATCTGATTCAGGCCTTCCTGATTGAGCAGCTCCTGGTCGGTGCCGTCGCCGAAGATGACGTTGACGCCGGGCAGCATTTCGCTCAGCATCATGGCCTTCTTTTCATCGATTTCGGTCATGGTAACGTGGATGCGCATGGAGGAGAGCATCTTGGCCAGGTAAAAGCTGATGCGGCCGCCGCCCAGAATCATCACGTTTTTCACCTTGAGCGTGTTTTTGCCCAGATAGCGGAAGTAATCGGTGATGCTTACCATGTCCGCGGCTACGTAGACGCGGTCCTCAGGGCGGATGATGAAACGGCCGTTGGGGATGAACACTTCGCCATCACGCTCTACGGCGGCGTACAGTACACGGGGCGCGCCGCGCATCTTTTTGGATACATCCTGCAAAGGCAGGCCGACCATCGCGTCGTTTTCGTGCGCACGGAATTCCACAACTTCCACGCGGCCCTTGGCGAAGGTATCGATGTTGCTGGCAAAGGGGAAGCGCAGAAGACGCGCGATTTCCACAGCCGTGCCGCGCTCGGGGTTGGTGGTAAGGTCGATGCCCATCTCGCGCTGCAAAAGGTTGAGGCTGTTGGTGTACTCGGGGTCGCGTACGCGGGCGATGGTGTACTTGGCGCCCAGCTTTTTGGCCATCAGGCAGCAGAGCATGTTGGTTTCGTCCGTAGCGGTGGTGGCAATCAAAATATCTGCCTTTTCCGCGCCCGCTTCCGTCAGGGTGGCGGTGGTAGCGCCGTTGCCGCGTACGCACATAACATCCAGCGTATCCTCGCAGCGGCGCAGCTTTTCGTCGTTTTTATCTACGACCACCACAGCGTGGCCTTCTTTGGCGAGGTTTTCGACAAGCGTATGACCGACCTTGCCGTCACCTACAACAATGATTTTCATAATTGAGTTTCCTCCCTTAAACAGAAAGGTCGATAATTGTTTGCAATGCAGAAAAGAAAAAACATCTCTGCATTACATCATTATATCACAATACCGTATAAATGCAATCATTGGTACCGCTTGACAACATTCGCCGGATTCTCTATCATGAAGGTACCAACAACACAGGAGGAATCGCTGTGAACAAAATCATCATTACAGGCGCGGGCGGGTTTGTCGGCGCGCGCATCGCGCACCACCTGAAAGACCGCGCGCAGCTTGTTTCCTTTCCCAAGGGCATGCTTGCCCGGGCGGATATGGAGGAGATTCGCGCTTTCCTTTTGCAAAACGAGCCGCAGGCCATCATCCACACCGCCGCCATTGCCGATATGGGCGTGTGCGAAAAAGACCCCGAGGGAAGCTACCGCGCAAACGTTTTGCTTACGGAAACCGTCTGCCGCGCCGCGCGTGAGCTTGGCGCAAAGGCCGCGTGCTACAGCACCGACCAGGTCTACAACGGCTGCGACCCCGCTGAGGGCCCCTATGCAGAGGATGCCCCTCTTGCGCCCGTTAATGTATACGGGCGGCACAAGCTGGAGGCGGAAAACCGCGGTCTGGACGTGTGTGCCGATGCGGTGATGCTGCGCGCCACATGGATGTACGACCTGCCCGGCGATGGCCTGCCCATCCGCGGCAATATGCTGATGAATCTGCTTGCGCAGGCGAAGGAAAACCGAACCGAGCGTTATTCCGTCAACGACCTGCGCGGCATCACCTATGTGCGTCAGGTGGCGCAGCTGACCGAAGAGGCGCTCAAACTGCCTGGCGGCGCGTACAATTTCGGCAGCCCGAACAACGTGGATATGTATCAGACCGCCCTTGCCGCCCTGCGCGCGCTGGATTTGCCCGAAAGCCTTGCCGCTGCCGATGCGCAGGGCCGCGTCCGCTGCCTTGCCATGAAGCCTGACAAGCTGCGCTCCTTCGGCCTTGTGTTTGATGACACGGCAGATGGCTTCAAACGCTGCGCAGAGGCTGCCAAGAGTTATTGCAAAGCTGTCGAAAGTGGTATATAATAGAAACGGT
>JAZKYW010000157.1:0-9223 GCA_045612325.1 Candidatus Limiplasma sp.
GCCCGACTTTGGGCCGCTGAGAAAGCAACACATCAGAGAAGCCGTCTTGCACGGCTTCTTTTTTATATTCAGCCTTTCGGGGAAAAGCGCGATATGATATAATCAAAGAAAAAACGAAAGAAGGATCTTTATGCCTTTTGATCATATCATCCCCCAACTGGAAGAAAAGCACGGCTGTACCGTTGGCTGCGCGCTTGTGGACGCGAACAGCGGCGAAGTGTTTGCATCCTACCGCACGGATATGGTGTACAAGAGCGCAAGCCTGATCAAAACGCCCATCATGCTCTGCGCCCTTGAAGAGGTGGAGAAGGGCCTTTATACGCTGGATACCAAGATCACCATGCAGCCCTCTCAGTGCGTGGGCGATGAAGCGCCCGTGATCGAAAACGGCATGGATGTGCCTCTGTCGGTGCTTTTGGAGTACATGATCACCTACAGCAACAACAGCGCCACCAATGCCCTCATCGACCTGCTGGGCATGGAAAAGATCAACGCATACAGCCGCCGCATCGGGCTTGAAAACACCGTGCTGCGCCGCCATATGCTGGATTTTGAGGCCGCGCGTCAGGGTAACGAAAACTATACCAGCACCGATGACATGCTGCGCCTGTACACCATGCTTCATAAGGGTGAGGGGCTTACTCCCTTCATCTGCGAGACCGCGCTGCCCATCCTTTTGCGTCAGCACGATAAGGAACTGCTGATGTTTGCCAACCCCGAGCAGAAAGCGGCCCACAAAACGGGCGGACTTTCCGACATCGCCCATGATGCAGGCATCCTCTATGGCGAAAACCGTACGCTCATCTTTGCCGTGCTTGCCACCGCACCCGATGAGCGCCAGTGCGTTGCCCTCATTCAGGAGCTGAGCCCGCAGGTGCTGGCGCTGCTGTAAACAGCCAGACATAACGTTACGGAGGAGATAGCGATGAAAGCGATCGATATCATGAACGAGCTTTTTTCCTGGGCGCCCGGTGACTATACCAAAACCTGCGATACGCTCAAGGCGGGCTATCCCGAGCAGGAAGTGTCCCGCGTGGCGGTGTGCTGCTTCAACACGCCCAAAGTCATCCGCGATGCGGCGGCATGGGGCGCGCAGCTGCTCATCACCCATGAGCCTACCTATCACGACCATTGGGACCACGAGCCCACCACCCCCGTCGGCAAGGCCAAGCGCGCCCTGCTGGAAAGCACGGGCATGACGGTATACCGCTACCACGACCATCCGCATATGGCGCCGCAGGACCTGATTTGCGCGGGCGAACTGGAAGCGCTGGGGCTGCCCGGTCATGTGAGCTATGTGAGCGGGCTGGGCGTTACGCATTATCTGCTGGATACGCCCATCACGCCCCGTGAATTGGCTGCCCGCATCGAGCGTGAGTGGGGGCTTGCCCATGTGCGCATCAGCGGCACCATGGACGAACCCTGCACCCATCTGGTGCTTGCATGGGGCGCGCCGGGCAATATGCTGGCGGAATTGGAAGGCGAAGGCGAGATTTTGCTCACCGGCGAAACCTGCGAATGGCGCGAGGCGGAGTACGCCCGCGACGCCGCCGAGCTCGGCTTCAAAAAGGCGCTGATGGTGCTGGGCCATTGCGGCTCCGAGCGCGATGGCATGAAATACATCACAGGGCTGATCCAACAAAAATTCCCCGAACTGGAAGTGAAGTACTTCCAGAGCGAGGAAGTGTTCCAATATACCGACAGGTAACAGAAAAGCGAGGCTGCGTTGGAGGCCTCGCTTTTTGATTGGTGTTGATTACATGGCTTCGCTTTTGATTACCTCAAGCTGTGCCTTCTGCTGGGCGCAGTTTTTGAATTTCCATTCGAAGCCCTTGTAGATGAATTTGTAGGAATAGCCCTTGAAGATTTCTGCCAGCATACCGTTGGTGATTTGCAAATCGGTCACTTCTTTGAGGGGGATGGTGTAGAGATGCTTGCCAACGCTGGATTTCATATCCGTTTCGTAGATGGAGAGGTCATTGCCGCACACACCCATCAGCACCATACCGAAAGAGCCGTTGGGCAATTCCACTACCGTGGCACAGAAAGCGGCACCGCGCTCATCACATACACCCGCATCGACCATCTTTTGGGCAAACTTGTTCAGGTTACTCATTGTATCGTCCTCCTCCGTTTTGTTGTAAAGCCAAGTAACCGTTTTTGTCAGATGGAGAAAATCATCTTTATAAGACCGTCATATTATAACTCACAAGAGTAATAATTACAATACAAGACCCCTCTATTTTACATTTCAAATGAATAATAAAATAGTATGCATTGGAGGGGGATACAATGGACGCAAAGGCCAGAATTTGTGAATTGATGCAGGAGCGCGGTTGGAGCGAGTATCGGCTTGCCATAGCCTCCGGGCTTTCTCAATCTACTGTCGCCAATATTTTCAACCGAAATACGACCCCTTCTGTCGCTACGCTGGAAAGTATCTGCAATGGTTTTGGCATCACGCTTGCGCAGTTTTTTGCCGAGGGTGATATGGTGGAGCTATCCAAAGAGCAAAAGGAAATGTTTGCTGAGTGGAGAAGCCTATCCAAAGAGCAAAAGGAAGTATTGAAACAACTGATTCATGTAATGAAACAGGCATAAAAACGCGGCTCAAGATTGGTCTTGAGTCGCGTTTTTGTGTTGAAGATCTGTCTGCCGAACAAAACAAAAACCGACTTGCATTCACAAGTCGGTTTCATGGAGCTGATGACCGGATTTGAACCGGTGACCTCATCCTTACCAAGGATGCGCTCTACCTGCTGAGCTACATCAGCATGCGCTGTCAACTGCGCAACGATGGTATTATACACGATGCGCGGCGGCTTGGCAAGAGGGAAATGCGAAAAAAGAAAAAAGTTTTTGCGAAAACGGCCTGTGAGCATGATGAAATTGTATTCATCAACGGTTTAACTATTGATTATCCATGCCATTACAGCGTATAATATCATTGGTTGAATCTGCAAAGGATTCGGCCGCAACAATTGGAAATGGGTGAAAAAAATGTCCGTACCCCATATTCGTGATTATCGTGGCAAGCACATCCACATGATCGGCATCGGAGGCAGCAGCATGAACGGCCTGGCGCAGATGCTGCTGGAAAAAGGCTACCGCCTCACCGGTTCGGATAATCTGGAGACCTATGCGACCAAACACCTGCGCAATGACCTGGGCGTGCCTGTTGCCATCGGTCACAAGGCCGAAAACGTACACGGCGCGGACCTGGTGGTGTATACCGTTGCCATCCTGCCCGACAACCCCGAGCGTATGGAAGTGGCACGTCTGGGCATCCCCAACATTGAGCGCGCTACGCTGCTGGGCCAGCTGATGGAAGGCTTTGATACCGCCATCGGCGTTTGCGGCGCACACGGCAAAACCACCACGACCTCCATGCTTTCGCAGATTCTGATGGAGTGCGAAATGGACCCCTCCATCCACATCGGCGGCAATCTGGATTTTATCGGCGGCAGCACGCGCATCGGCAAGAGCGGCACCTTCCTTGCGGAAGCCTGTGAGTTCAACGCCAGCTTCCTGCATATGCGTCCCACGGTGGCGGTCGTTCTGAATATTGACGCCGATCATCTGGATTTCTACCGCGATATCGACCATATTCAGGAGACTTTCGGCCTGTTCCTGGGC
Organism: Candidatus Limiplasma sp.; assembly: GCA_045612325.1. Lineage (GTDB taxonomy): Bacteria > Bacillota > Clostridia > Christensenellales > Aristaeellaceae > Limiplasma. The sequence goes on from JAZKYW010000157.1 coordinate 3,637, forward strand.
CTGCTGCCCAAGCATGGCGCAGCCATCGGCAACGGCGATGACCACCGCATCACCGAGCTGTTTGCCAAGCTGGAGTGCGATACCTTCACCTTCGGCGTGAAGAATGCCTGCGATTATATGCCCGCCGAACTTAGCTATGATGAATACGGTCACGCACGCTTTGACCTTGTGTTCCGCGGCGAAAAGCTGGGCCATGTGGAATTGCAGGTGCCCGGCGCCTTCCAGGTGCACAACGCCCTTGCTGCGCTGGCCTGCGCCCATCATGAAGGCGCGGATATGCAAAAGGCCTGCAAGGCCATGAGCGAGTTCAAGGGCGCACACCGCCGCTTTGAACATACCAGCACCATCGACGGCGTGAAGCTGTACCACGATTACGGCCACAATCCCGCCGAGATGCGCAATGCCGTAGGCGTTGCCGTGATGCAGCCCCACAACCGCGTGTGGGCGGTCATGCAGCCCCATACCTACAGCCGCGTCAAGCGCCTCTTTGATGATTACCTCACCTGCACCGAGGCAGCGGATATCACCCTTGTGACCGATATCTACGCCGCGCGTGAAAAGGACCCGGGCGATATCAAGGCCGAGATGGTGGTGGAGGGCATGAAGGCTCACGGCGTCAATGCCATCCATACCCCCAGCTTTGACGATACCGAAAAGTATCTGCGCGAGCACTGGCAGCCCGGCGACCTGGTGCTTACCATGGGCTGCGGCAATATCAACCAGCTCAACGACCAGATTTGGGAGAACGAGCAGAAGAAGAACGGCTGAGTTCCCTCGTCCGTTACGGCTTCGCCGAGCCACTTTCCTCTGAGCGGGGAAGGGTGCGAAACTTGCAGCCATTCGGGCTTGCCCCGGCGGTCTTAGAAGCAACCCGAAACATAAAGCACAACCTTTGACCGCGTGAATCGCGGTCAATATGGGGCGCAGGGGCACTGCCCCTGCCCACTACACACGTAAAAAGGAGATCCATCATGCTTCAGCTTAACGACATCAGCCTCCAGTTTGCCGGTGACCTGCTTTACAAGCACGTAGACCTGATTTTCCAGCCCGACCACTGCTACGGCATCATCGGCGCCAACGGCGCGGGCAAGTCCACCCTGCTTCGTATCATCAGCGGCGAACTGCAGCCCACCACCGGTACCGTTACCATGAAGAAGGACGACCGCATGAGCGTGCTGGAGCAGAACCACTTCAAGTACGATGCGTATTCCGTCATGGATACCGTGATCATGGGCAACAAGCGCCTGTATGAGATCATGCAGGAAAAGGACGCCCTGTACGCCAAGGAAGACTTCAGCGATGAAGACGGCGAGCGCGCTGCCGAGCTGGAAGGCGAATTTGCCGAGCTGGGCGGCTGGGACGCTGAGACCGAGGCCGCGCAGCTGCTCAACGGCATCGGCATCCCCTCTGAAATGCACTATGATATGATGGAAAGCCTTGACGGCCGTCAGAAGCTGAAGGTGCTGCTGGCTCAGGCGCTGTTTGGCCATCCCAGCATCATCCTGCTGGACGAGCCTACCAACGGTCTGGACGTAGAAAGCACCGTATGGCTGGAAGACTTCCTGGTAGATTGTGACGCCATCGTTATCGTGGTCAGCCACGACCGTCACTTCCTCAACGCCGTATGTACCAACATCGTTGACGTTGACCACCAGGCCTGCCGCATGTATGCCGGTAACTACGACTTCTGGTACGAGACCTCTGCCATGATGCAGACCCTCATGCGCAACCAGAACAAGAAGCGCGAAGAAAAGATCCGCGACCTGCAGGAGTTCATCCGCCGCTTCGCTGCCAACAAGTCCAAGAGCCGTCAGGCTACCAGCCGTAAGAAGGTTCTGGACAGCCTGCAGCTGGAGCAGATCCCCGCTTCCAGCCGTAAGTATCCCTTCGTTGGCTTTGAGCCCGAGCGCGAGGCCGGCAAGGACATCCTCACCGTGGACGGCCTGAGCAAGACCATCGACGGCGTTAAGGTGCTGGATAACGTATCCTTCACCGTGAAGAAGGGCGATAAGATCGCTCTGGTCGGCGACAACGAAGCCGGCATCACCGCGCTGATGCGCATCCTCGTTGGCGAGATGAATCCCGACGAAGGCAGCTTCAAGTGGGGCGTTACCATCACCCAGAGCTACTTCCCCACGGATAACACCCGCTTCTTTGAAGGCTTCGAGGGCAACCTGATCGAGTGGCTGGCTCAGTTCAGCTTCGATACCACCGAAACCTACCTGCGCGGCTTCCTGGGCCGCATGCTGTTCAGCGGCGACGACGTTTACAAGCCCGCCAAGGTGCTCAGCGGCGGCGAAAAGGTACGCTGCATGCTCAGCCGCCTGATGCTGTCCAAGGCCAACGCCCTGCTGCTTGACCAGCCCACCGACCACCTGGACCTGGAAAGCATCACCGCCCTGTCCAATGGTCTGCAGGCTTATCCCGGCAACCTGATCTTCAGCGTGCATGACCACCAGTTCATCGATGAAGTGGCCAACCGCATCATCGAGTTCCCCATCGAGAAGGGCGGCTGTCTGGATTACGAAGGCAGCTATGATGATTTTGTTCAGTGGAAAAAGGATCGCGTGTAATGGAACTTAAACCCGGTGTATATCGTCATTTCAAAGGTAACCGATACGAGCTGCTGTATGTAGCCCGTCATTCCGAAACGCTTGAGCCCATGGTGGTGTACCGTGCGATGTACGGTGACGGCGGCGTGTGGGTGCGCCCCGCCGCCATGTGGCTGGAACATGTGGAAAAGGACGGTTACTGCGGCCCGCGCTTTGCGTGGGTGGGAGAAATGGAATAAAACATATGGCTAAGTGAAAAAGAGAAGGCATTGTGCCTTCTCTTTTTTTGTTTGGATGAGCACGGAGAAACGGGCGCAGGGAATACCCGTGCGGCTGTCGAATTGAAACAGCAATGTCCGTGCAGCCGCGGAAGGCTGCCATGATAAGGAGGCTGCTGTATGAGCGGCATACCGCTGCTGATCGCGCTTGCGGCAGGCATAGCGCTGATGATCATCAGTATTTCCAAATGGAAAGCACACCCGTTTCTGGCCATTATGGGTACGGCGCTGCTGCTGGCGTTGGTGACGGGGCTGCCCGTGAATGAGGTGCCCAATGTGATCGGCGCGGGATTCGGCAGCGCGTTTACCTCGGTAGGTCTGGTGATCGTCTTTGGCGCGCTGGTAGGCAGTGTGCTTGAAAAAACAGGCGCTGCGCTCAAAATTGCGGATGCGCTCATTCGCCTTACGGGCAAACGCTACCCGGAGGCGGCCCTTGTGCTGATGGGCAGGGTGGTATCCATGTCCGTGTTCTGCGACAGCGCTTTTGTGATTTTGGATCCCGTGTGCCGCGCGCTTGCCCGGCGTACCGCACGCTCGGGTGCGGCCTGTACGGCGGCCCTTTCGCTGGGATTGTATATCACACAATGCTGTACCCCGCCCGCGCCCGGCCCGGTGGCTGCAGCCAATGCCATTTATGGCGGCATGGGGCTGCAAGTCAATTATCTGGTGCTGATCGCGGTAACGCTCGGGTGTTCCTTGCTGCCGACGGCAGCGGCATTCCTGTTTGCCCGCTGCGTGAAGGTCCAAACGGCAGATGATATGCTGCAGGAACGGGATGCGCAGCAGGCGTATGAAAAGCTGCTTGCGCAGCACGGCAAACTGCCGAATATCTGGATAAGCCTTGCGCCCATCGTGCTGCCGCTGGTGCTGATGGGGGCGGCAGGCGCGGCGAGTATCGCGGGCACAGTGCCTGTACTGCTTGCCTTTCTGGGCAGCCCTGCGATCGCGCTGGGCGCTGGTTTGCTTGCTGCGCTGGTGCTGCTTGCAGGCAGAGGACAGATGCCGGCTTTGGCCTCTATGACGGAGGAAACGCTCAAAACCGTTGCGCCCATTTTGTTTGTGATCGCAGCAGGCAATGTGCTGGGCGAAGTGATCGCATCCACCCGATTGGCGGAGGTCATCGAAAGCAACGCTACTGCGCTGCACGGCTTCGGGCTGCTGTTCCCATTCCTGCTGGCAGTGCTTTTGAAAACGGCGCTTGGCTCTTCGACCGTTGCGCTCACAGCAACGGCGGGCATGCTTGCGCCGCTCATGCTGTCGCTGGGCTTTTCAGCGCCGATGGATGCGGCAATGGTGGTGTGCGCCATCTCCGCAGGCTCCATGGTGGTGTGCCATGCCAACGACAGTTATTTCTGGGTGATCGTTTCATTGGGCAAGCTGGAACTGAAAGAGGGCTACAAAATTCAGACGGTCGGTTCGCTGGTGGTAGGCGCAGCTGCGCTCATCAATGTACTGCTGGTCTCATTCATGATATAAGCGAGGTTATTGTATGCATAACGATGCACAAAGAATCATCAACGATGCGCTGCGCGACGCCATGCCCGGTGCGGCGGTTCGTCAGGCTCTGGAAAAAATCGAATTCGATCCCGAAGGCAAGCTGGTGGTGGTATCCACCGGTAAGGCGGGCTGGGAGATGGCACGCGCGGCTGTGGAAGTGCTGGGCGAGCGCATCCACAGCGGTGTGGTGGTCACCAAATACGATCACTGCAAGGGCGAGCTGAAGCCGCTTGAGCTGTACGAGGCGGGTCATCCCGTGCCTGACGAGAACAGCTACAAAGCCACCGCACGCGCGCTGGAAGTGGTCAGCGGCCTGAGCGAAAAGGACAGCGTGCTCTTCCTGCTTTCGGGCGGCGGCTCTGCGCTGTTTGAACAGCCGCGCATCCCCTATGAAGAAATGGCGGATGTGACCCGTCAGTTGCTGGCCTGCGGCGCAAATATCGTGGAGATGAACACCATCCGCAAGCGCCTGTCTGCCGTGAAGGGCGGACGCTTTGCGCTCAGCTGCATGCCTGCGCATGTCTATACCGTTGTGCTCAGCGATATCATCGGCGACCCGCTGGATATGATCGCTTCCGGACCTGCGTATCCCGATGCATCCACCTGCGAGCAGGCCGTGCGCATTGTGGATACCTACGGTCTCAAGCTTTCCGCACAGGCCATGGAACTGATCAAATCCGAAACGCCCAAGGAACTCACCAACGTGACCACCTTCATCACGGGCAGCGTGAAGCAGCTGTGCCGCTCCGCTGCGCAGACCTGCCGCGAACTTGGCTACGAGCCCATTTTCCTCACTGCAAGCCTCAGCTGTGAAGCGCGTGAAGCAGGCGCGTTCCTCGCCGCCATTGCACGCGACCATCAGGATACCGAAAAATCCCTCGCCTTCCTCTGCGGCGGCGAAACGGTCGTGCATCTCACGGGCAAGGGTCTTGGCGGACGCAATCAGGAAATCGCGCTCGGCGCTGCCGAAGGCCTTGTCGGCTGCAAAAACACCTGCGTATTCTCCGTAGGCTCTGACGGCTCCGATGGCCCCACCGATGCAGCGGGCGGCATCGCGGACGAAAACACTCTTGCCAGGCTCCAAGCTGCAGGTCTCGATATTCGCAAAGTACTTGCCGACAACGACGCCTACCACGCCCTCAAGGCCATCGATGCGCTCGTAATGACCGGCCCCACCGGCACGAACGTCAATGACCTGACCGTAGCGCTGATTAAGAGATAACGGAGGGGGGCCTCCGGCGGGCCAGGGGAGGCTCCGCC
>JAZKYW010000158.1:0-4468 GCA_045612325.1 Candidatus Limiplasma sp.
AATGGAGGGCGCCATCCGCATCAGCCTTTCTCCCTGCAATACGGAGGAAGAGATCCGCTATACGGCGGAAAAAATCATTGAAAAGGTCGGCATGCTGCGCAAATTCACGCGGCGTTAACGATCATCTGAAGGAGGAACAAACCTTGCGCGAGGTTCTGCAGGTTCGTTTTGGTGAGATTTTTCTGAAGGGACTGAACCGTCCCACATTTATGAGAATGCTGGTTGCCCGTGTGCGCGACGCAGTGAAAGAGGTCAATGGTCATGTTTGGCTGTCCGACAGCCGTGTGTACGTGAGCGATATGACGGATATGGATGAAGCCATCCGCCGCGTTACCAAGGTTTTTGGCGTACACAGCGTATGCCGCGCCATTGAGATGGAAAAGGATAACTTCGAAGCCATCTGCGCGCAGGCTGTTGAACTGCTCAAGGACCACGAGGGCAGCTTTAAGGTCAACGCCCGCCGCAGCGACAAGCGCTATTTCATGGATTCTCCCACCATCAACATGGAAATGGGCGGCTATATCCTGGAGCACCTGCCCAAGCTGCACGTAGAGATCAAGAATCCCGATGTGGTGCTCTCTGTTGAGATCCGCGACATGGCTTACCTGTACACCCATCCCATCATGGCGGTGGGCGGCATGCCTGTCGGTTCCAACGGCAAGGCGACCCTGCTGCTTTCCGGCGGCATCGACAGCCCTGTTGCCGGCTGGATGATTGCCAAGCGCGGCGTCACGGTGGATGCCGTTCACTTCAATTCTCCTCCTTACACCAGCGAACGCGCCAAGGAAAAGGTGCTGGATCTTGCCCGCATTCTGTCCGAGAGCCTGTGCGGCATCCGTGTGCACGTGGTGCCTTTCACCGATATCCAGATGGCCATTCATGAAAAGTGCCATGAGGATTACACCACCGTTATCATGCGCCGCTACATGATGCGCATTGCCAACGAGATCGCCAAGAAAAATCATTCTCAGGCACTCATCACCGGTGAGAGCATCGGTCAGGTAGCCAGCCAGACCATGCATGCCCTCAGCTGCACCGACGCCGTTGCGGAAGTTCCCGTGTTCCGTCCCCTGATCGGCTTTGACAAGTCCGAGATCATTGAAATTGCCAAGAAGATCGGCACTTACGAAACTTCCAACCTGCCCTACGAGGATTGCTGCACCGTATTCACGCCCCGTCATCCTGCCACCAAGCCCAAGATGGATATCATTCTGGAAGGCGAAAGCAAACTGGATGCCGATGCAATGATCGCAGCTGCGCTGGAAAACACCGAAGTGATCCAGCTGTAATATTGCAAAAGCCGCCTGCGCAGGCGGCTTTTGTCAAAAACACTGCTCAAAGGAGAAAGCTGTATGTTCAGAGAGCTGAAACGCAAAAACAAGCAGGTACCGCATGAGGAATGCATCCGCCTGCTCAAAAAAGAAATGCGCGGCGTGCTTTCCGTGCTGGGCGATGACGGTTATCCCTACGGCCCGCCCATGAACTACTGGTACAATGAGGAAGACGGCTGCATCTACTTCCATTCCGCCAGAGTCGGTCACCGTCCCGATGCGCTGAAAAAGCATGATAAGGTATCCTTCTGCATTTGCGATGAAGGATACCACGAGGAAGGCGATTGGGCGCTGACCATTACCAGTGTGATCGCCTTTGGCAGGATCGAGCTGATCACCGATGTGGATACGGTGGTTGATGTATGCACCAAACTCAGCTACAAGTATACGCAGGATGAAGCCTTTATCAACGAAGAGATCAGGAAATTCTCCCGCGGTACGCTGCTGATGAAAATGACGCCCGAACATATCTGCGGCAAAAAAGTGCGCGAAGCATAAAAAATCCCCCTCCATACGCTGTGTATGGAGGGGATTTTTTTACGGCCAGAAAGCAATGGCGCGGATGGGGGAGCCATCGGCGTTGATGTGCCTGAGAGGGAGCGCAAAGAACCAGAACAGCTCTTCACCGACCTGATCAAGATTCATCAGGTTTTCGATGACAACGATCTCATTTTGGGCAAAAAGCTTTTTGTGGATGGTGAGGTTGACGTCGGCAATGGGGTCAATGCCGATAACGTCCAGACCTACGCCTTTCTTTTTGCAGCTGATGATGTAATCCACCGCTTCATCGCTCAGGTAAGGATAATCGCCAAAGTAGGCGGGTGTACCCCAGTACTTGTCCCAGCCGAAACGGAAGAGCAGAAAATCGGCTTCTTCCGCTTTTTGACCGTGACGGGTGATGAATTCAAGCGGCACGCGCTCGCCGTCAGCCAGCGCGGTGCAGTCGATGACGAGCGCCTTGCCTGCAAACTGTTCGGCAGAGAAACAGTCAAGCGTGGTACGACCCGCAAACAGATGAGCCGGAGGGTCCATGTGCGTACCGGTGTGCGTATACATGGTCATCAGCGTCTCTTTGAAGCCGTCTTTCTCGTAGGTGTTGGCGGGCGCAAGGCGAGGGCCTTCCGTGCCGGGATAAACAGGCATATCTTCGGAAATGACGTGGGTAAGGTCAATGATTTTCATAAATGAACCTCTTTTGCTTTGGGGATGATCATATTGTAGCACACAAGTGCTTTGTTGTCATGGCAGAGCATAAAGAAATGCTGAAAAAGCCGCACCGGGTATGCCCAGCCATCCGCCAAGCAGCGCGGAGATGGGAGTAAGCGGGATTTCGATACCAAAGGGCTTGAGCAGCACGGAACAAAGCAGGCAGAGAAGCGCGCCTTCAGCGGCATGTTCCAGCACTTTTGTCACGCCCCGATGCGGTGTGGACAGCATGCACAAAATCCACACAAGCCCTACGCAAACGGTAAAAAACAGAATGAGCCACAGTTTCTGAGCCATCATGATCCCTCCGTTCAAAGCGTATGCAGCGGCAGAAAATAACAGAACTGCCTTGCGTTTGTCAGGGAAATAACAAAAACTATTGCCATGAAGCGCCGGATGTTGTATAATGATATGTGGGATAAATTTGGTCAAGCGGGACGCAAATTGACCCGACGAGGAGCGCAACTATGCAAGACAATTACTTTGCCCTGATGCAAAAGCTTGCACCTGACCTGGCGCAGGAAATTGAGCGCAGGGCGCTGGTACTGGAACGCATCGGTGCGCTGCAGCCGGTGGGCAGGAGACAGCTTGCAGCAAGGCTCAACATGCCCGAGCGTGAAGTACGCACGGTCGCCACACTGCTCAAGGAGCACGGACTGGTTTCACTGGATGCCGCAGGCATGAGTCTGACGCCCATGGCAGCAGAGGTGCTGCCCATGGCGCGCATGTTCAGCCGCGACCTTCACGGTCTGACCAAGCTGGAAATGCAGCTTTCTCAGGCTTTGAACGTGGATAAGGTATGCGTGGTAGCCGGACAGGCTGATAATGATGAGCACGTGGTAAGCGAAGTGGGACGAAGCGCCGCTTCCAGACTGCGCAGCTTTCTGCAGAGCGGCTCAACGCTTGCCGTTACCGGCGGCGCAACCATGAGGGAAGTGGCGTTTGCCATTCCGCACAGCGCACCCATGAACGTGATGGTCGTACCTGCCAGAGGCGGTATAGGCCGCGCGCTCGAAACGCAGGCCAACACCGTAGCCAGCGAGATCGCCAAGCGTCTGGGCGGGCATCACAGGCTGATGCATCTGCCGGATGACCTTGACGAGCAGGCGCTCAACGAGATGCGCAAACTGCGCGAGATCGATGAAACGCTGACGCTTTTGGAACGCGCGGATGTCGTTTTGCACGGCATCGGCAGGGCGGACGAAATGTCCAGCCGCCGTCAGCTGTCTGCCGCGATCTGCGCGGATGTGATGCGAAAGGGCGCTGTGGCAGAGGCATACGGCTGCTACTTCGATACCAACGGACGGCTCATTTATGCCGCATCCACCGTGGCGCACAACCTTGGCGCCCTCAAACCCAAATGCGCTTTGATCGCTGTTGCGGCAGGCGCGAAAAAGGCAGACGCCATCGTGGCTGTCATGCGCAACCGCAAGCACGCGATGCTCGTGACCGATGAAAGCGCTGCCAAAGCCATCCTGCAGAAGCTGGATGCATAATATTGTTTGCATGCCCCTAAGCGGGCTTAGCAATACCAACTACACGTTTATTTAAGGAGAGTGTACACCATGGCTAAGAAGACGATTGACGACATCCAGGTGTCCGGTAAGAAAGTCCTTGTCCGCTGCGACTTTAACGTACCCATGAAGGACGGCAAGATCACCAACGACAAGCGTATCGTTGCTGCCCTGCCCACCATCAAGAAGCTGATCGCCGACGGCGGCAAGGTCATCCTGTGCAGCCATCTGGGCAAGCCGAAGAATGGTCCCGAAGAGAAGTTCTCTCTGGCCCCCGTTGCCGAGCGCCTGAGCGAGTATCTGGGCAAGCCCGTGGTCTTCGCCAATGATGATAATGTTGTAGGCGAAAACGCCAAGGCTGCTGTTGCCGCTATGAACGACGGCGACGTTGTACTGCTGCAGAACACCCGCTAAGTC